>JBBSWZ010000051.1:11506-19413 GCA_038046025.1 Nanobdellota archaeon
AGAAAACTTTATAATAATTCTTATAAAAGAATATATACATTAAAATTTATAACCAGACTTTTTATTTATTCTTATAACCAAATTTTTTATTATAAGTTTTATGATCAATTATATCCAATACAAATGCTATAATCTCTATTATTGTTTCTCCTTCTGTTAAAGTATATAACATCCTCCAATAATTTGGAAGTTCTATTCTGAATAAGTTGGTTATTCCATATTTTTCCTTGTATTCATTCGGAATTAATTTCTTGGCAATAGGATCACCATAATGAGGATTCTGTTTAATTATTTCTGATTTTTGTTTAACAGCCTTCAAAATCATCTTTTCTGCTTTTGAAGTTTCAGCTTCCCTATTTAGATATTCAAAAATCTCTTTTGCTTCGGGTGAAAGTACTATCCTTATATTTTTCATACTTCCAAACCTTCAGAAATTGCCTTTTTTAAATTTGGATTTGTATTATGAATCCATGTTATTCCCCTAGTTGTAAAAAGAATTTTATTACTTTCTTCAAGATATTGTAAAATAAGCATTAAAGTATTATGGTTTACTTGTCTTGGTAATTTTCTTTTAAGCTCAGCTATAGAAATTACAGATTCTTCCATATTTTTAAAAACTCCTTCTACCATGATTACAGTATTCAAAGTTGGCCAATGAACTGGTTTTTCTTGTATTGTATTTGACATTTTAGTAATTTATTATTATATATTTATAACTATTTATTACATTTTAGTATTTAAATAGTTTTCTATTTTAATCAAATTTAAAACCAAACTTATCTAAATCAACTTTATTATTTTTAACTATAATACCTTCTTTATTTAATCTTTTTATCTTCTCCTTAATACCTAAACTATATTTACCAATATCCCCATCATTCCTAACAACCTTAAAACAAGGAATTTTATCAGGATATTTATTCCTTCTCATACAACTTCCAACAGCTCTATAAGCTTTAGAATTAATAGATTCAGCAAGAATTTTATAACTTACAACCTTACCAAAAGGAACTTCTTTTAATTTATTATAAATTTTCTCATTAAAAGTTCGTTTACTTCTCATTTTTGTCAGGATAAGCACAACAAACAATATCAGGAGCCTTTATCCCTCTAAAATATTTACAAATAGAAACATTTTTTATAGCACACTTGTGTTCATTTGTATTCTCTGCAATATTCCAAGGACATTTATCTTGTTTCCAGTGAATTTTTTCAGGAATAGCTGTTAAATCAATGTCCATATTTGCTCCTTTCAATTCTTTAATCTTTTCCTTATATTTCATATAAACACCTCAAAGCTTTTCATCTAACCAATTGAAAATTAATTCTTTTGTTTCATCATCCAACATATTTGTTCCATGCCCTTTATTTCGATAAATCTCTAACTTATTATTAACTAAGTTGTTACTTATCTTTTTACTAGAGTCATAAGAATATCTATCATCTTCACTAGCAACAATTAAAATAGGCTTATCACTAATAGCATCAGAAACATCTACACCTCTATAATTCAATCCAGGACTTAACAAAATAGCAGTTGTAAACTCATCAGCAACTTTTAAAGCAGTATTAGCTCCTATACTTGCTCCAATAACAGCAACTTTATTTAATTCCAAAAAATCTTTAGCAGCTCTAGCATCTAAAATCATATTATTAAAATCTTTTTCACTAAATTCATTAACATCCAAATCACTTTGTCCATGCCCTCTTAAATCTAAAACAATTACGCTATAACCTTTATCATTTAATTCTTTAGGAAAAATACCCCAACTATTTTTATTTCTCCCTAACATATGTAATAAAACAATACCCTTGTTATTACTCCCTTTATAAAAATCAGCAGCTAAACTTACTCCATCTTCAGCTTCTAAAACAATGTTTTCCATATTACCACCTTCATTATTACATCCTGTAATTAATAATAAAACCAATAAAAGCCCTATATACCTCATGGCAATATTTATAAAAGCTTTTTCTTTAAAAGGTTTATGGAATATGACCTAGAATTAGATAAGGCAATAGAAGAGATTAAGAAAATAAAAGCTAAGAATGTATTAGTTCAGTTCCCAGATGGCTTAAAACCAAAAGCAACTGAAGTAGCTGAAAAACTAAAAAAAGAAACAACAGCAAATATATTCATATGGATGGAATCATGCTGGGGTTCATGTGACTATCCGGAAATTAAAAACATAGATCTATTAATACAATTTGGTCATGCTCCACCAGATGAATTAAGACCAATACCTGGTTAAAATGTCAGAAAAGAAAAGTAGAGCAAAACCGAAACGCCATGAAGACAGAGTAAGAGAAATAGTTGATTTATTTGAGGCAGGAAAAGACCGTATACCAACTATTGCTGAAAAACTAGAAATTTCACCATATACAGTAGTAAGTAGCTTGCCACCAGGTTATGGAACAGAAACTCGCGATTCAATAAAATATATTGTAAAAAAGGATAGATAATGGTAAGTTTAATACAACTTGGCATGTTTATCCTATTTTTAGGTATAATTTTAATATTTCTAGGTTCTTTTTCCCAATCTAAATCTTCAGATACAAAAGTAGCAGTAGGCGGTTTTATTGGACCAATTCCATTCGGTTTTTTAAATGATAAAAGATTATTTCCAGTATTAGTAGGATTAATAATTTTAGGATTTATAATCATGTTTCTATTAAAAAGATACTTTTAAAAACACCCAATTTTAAACAATTTTATGGCAAAACCATCAAAAGATGAACAAATAGGATTTCATAAAGGTTCTTTAGCTACTTTAAGTAAAGAAAGAATTGAGCTAATTAAATTAATACAAATCACAGAACAATTAATGCAAGCACATATCAAAGCATTAAAAGATCTAGGAATAGATATAGAAGCAGAAGCTAAAAAAGCACAAAAAGAACTTGAAAAACAAAAGAAATCTAAATTAGATGAAAGATTAGCGTAATAAAGATTTTAATTCATTAAATAATTTTTCTGTTTTACTTTTACTAGGAGAATCACTTCTTATCCTAACTATTGGCTCAGTATTAGATCCTCTTAACATAACAAAACTATCTCTATTAGGCCAAACTTTTAAACCATTAGGAACATCTTTCACAATAAAATCTCTTCCAGAATAATATTTTTTCAATTTATTTATCATCTCATTTAAACTTATACTAGCTAATGGAAACTTATCATCTATAAAATGATATTCAGGTAATTCTTCCAACATAGTATTCAAATTTTTCCCAGTAATTGCAATAAATTTCAAAATATGCAAAGCTCCTAACAAACCATCCCTACATCTACTCGGAGCCATTATAACTCCAGAACTAGTTCCTTCTCCACCAATTTTAGAATTTAGCTCTTTCATTTTTTTAACAACATAATTTTCACCAACTGGAACTTCAACAAACTTAGCCCTGTGTTTTTCAGTAACTTTCTTAGTAACATAACTAGTCTGTTCATTTACAACCACAAATTCAGATTCTTTATTCTCTATCTCAGAAAGAAAATTATCAATACAAACAGCAAGTATGTTATCCCCATTACTTAATCCATTTGAAGTTATAAACTCTCCTCTATCAGCATCACAATCAAAACCAATTCCAAATTCGACATTTTCTTTACCAACAATTTCCTTTAATTTAGTCAAAGTTTCTGGCTTTGGTTCTATAATCCTTCCAAATTTACCTAATTCATGATGCAATTTAATAGTCTCAATACTAAGTTCATCAAATATATGTAATAATTCAACAGCTGCACCACCATTAGGATCAATTGCAATCTTAAAGTTTTTCTCCTTAATTTTTTCAACACCTTCTTTACCAAGATGACTAAAAATAAAATTTCTATAAGCTCTATAAGCTTCTTTTCTTTTATCTAGCAAACTAACATTATTACTAATATTAACATTTTTACCTAGTTTTTTTATTTCTATAACTTTTTTAGCATGTTCAGGTTCAATTTGTGCTCCAGAATTATCTAAAAACTTAATTCCGTGCCATTCGGGCTCATTATGGGAAGCAGTTAACATAAATCCACCAGAAGCATTAAAATGCCTAACAGCATTCTGTATTAAAGGAGTACTAGCAACACCAATATCAATTATATTACAGGGCAATTTCAATAAAACTTCTTTTAATTTATTATTGTATTTTCTAGTATCATGTCCTATAACTACAGTACTGTTTTTATCTAAATTCATAGCCTCTAAAAAAGAATGTCCATATCTATGGACTAAAGACTCATCTAAACTATCTCCATATATTCCTCTTATCCCTGAATGTGTTTCTATTAATGTCATAGAAATTAATCTAAGAAAGGTATTATATTAGTTTTTCCATTAGGATTCCAAATAGCTCTCATTTCTCTAACTCTTCCATCTAAAGTAAGTTTATAAGCAGCAATAGAAATATCAAACTCAAGTCGTGGTTCAAGTCTCAACAAAACCCTTAATTTCTTTGGATATTGTATTATCCTTTTTCCAGTTCCCCCTGGATTTTTATAAGTTTTTTCTCGCACACCCAAGGTTAATTGAGCACTATCTTTTCTATCTAATTTTCCCATCTCATCAATAAAAAATTCAATATCCGATTCACTTAAACCATGACTTCTAATTTCATCTTCTTTATATATCTGACTATGGAACATACCCACAACAGTTGTTCCTAAACCGCCTAGTGAATTAGTAGTTCTATATAATTGTCTTACCCTTTCTCTATCACCATCATCACCATAATGAACACTCATAGGTTCTCTTACAATAGATGGAGGCGTATACGCGTTATCCAATAAATAATTACCCCTATATTTTTTTCCAATCAAATCCCCAAGAACTTCTCTACCTGTTGATCCCACAACAGATCTAGTCATATTATAAAGAGCATTATTATTTATTACTACAAGTCTATCTAAGGTAGTTACCATTTCTAAGTCTCTCATAAATCAACTCTTTTTATTGATTTCTATACTAAAGAATCATCTAACTAATTTATTCAACTCTTTCAAAAATTCATTTACACCAACTCCAACAATAGCTTGCTTCCAATCTCTAGCTATAACATCACCACCAGCATATATTCCAGGAATATTGGTTTTAGAATCAGAGTCAATTAGGATCTCACCTTTTTAGTTATGAAGAGCGCACAGATATGCTTAGGCTTATGCCTTCTCTTGGTAGTAATAGGGTTTCTATTTATTATATGCATAATATTTCTCATGACCAAAGAAAAGTTTCTTTAATGGCTAATTCATATGAGAGAATTCTCCAGGAGATTATAAGTCGAATTGATATTTAACCAAATTACCAAAAGTTTTTTATATTTTGATTAAATAGTCACTCCCAGTAGTGAATTTCACAGCAATAAATATTTAAATAATTAAAAACCAAATAGCATAGAGAATGGAAAAGGGAGAGCAATAAACCATGAAAGGTATTGAAAAAGACCTTCTTGAGATGTCAGTAAATTCTTTGAGAAAGGCCTATGAAGAGATTAGTTCTCTTAGATGTAATTTTGCAGCTGAAATTGTAGGAGGTGGTAAGGCCGATACTTATGGACTTGATGCAATAACTGAAGAGGTTATAAAACGCGGAGTTGATGATTATGATGCAAATATAGTGTTGGTAACCGAAGAAACTGGAAAAATGTACAGTGGAGAACAGGGGCTTGAACCAACCCAAACTGTTTTAATATGTGACCCTACGGACAAATCAATAAAAATGAGAGAATTTCTCCAGTCTATTATGAAACGAGATCCTGGATTTAGTAAAAAATATGTTTACGAGGCATTTAAAGAAAATTTGTCAGATTGGGAAAGAGATATGGGAAACCCCACTATTTCCGGTGCCTCTGGCTCAATTACAGCTATAAGAGACAGAAGGATAGTTTTCAATGTAATGGTAAATTATATTACTGGCGAAATTTTTATTGCAGATTCAACTGGAACTAGGAAAGCGGATAACATAAAAGGATATGAAGAAAATAAAATAAAGGCTGTTGGGTTTTCATCCGAAAGCAGAAATACACAAAAATTTGCAGCCTACCTAGGAAAAGAGGGCTATTCTGAAAATCTAAAGAAATGTAACCTTGGGTTAAGTGAAGAAGATACTATTGATCCATGGGTAGAGGGACCACTTAGGATACTTAGACTTTCTTCCATTGATGAAGAAAATGTTTCCTTTATTCTGAGTAACGGTGAAAAAATCTGTGAATGGATAGGTTGGCTTTCTTGGGTAAAATATGCTCGTGATCCATTACAATCTGATGAGCACGCCCTAGAAGCTTATAGGCTATTTTTTGAAAATCCAAGAACCAAGGAACTTGTTTCAGTAGCACCAGGGCCACATTATAGTATTTTCACAATGGAAGATAGTGAAACTAGAGTAAACTTAGACAGAATGTTTCAACTTTCAGATCCTAGCCATTATAGAGAAACTATCCTTGTTACTCCAAAACACAATGTAGGTCCTATCTCTAGAGTAAAGTCACTCGGAAAGCACCAGTTAGAACTTCTCCTTTAAGATATCTTTAATAAAAGCCATAGAAAATAATTTATTTAACTAACTTATTTAATTCCTTTAAAAATTCATTTACATCAACACCATGAAACTTTAATCTATCTTTTATCATATCTAATCTTATATCTTTACAATGACTACACATTAATCCTTTTTCCCTAAAAACCCTCTCAGTTTGTGGATATTTATAAACAACTTCTAATATACTCATATTCCCATTAATCTTTCTCATTTTTAACATTCTCTTCTTGAATATAATTATAAGCAGAATTAGTAGCTAAAACACCTTCAGCAACACCAACAATAGCTTGCTTCCAATCTCTTGCTATAACATCACCACCAGCATATATCCCAGGAATATTGGTTTTAGAATCAGAATCAATTAGGATCTCTCCTTCAGAATTAGTTTTAACTCCTAATTTTTTAGCTAATTCACTTTCAACTATATGCCCAATTTCAATAAAAACACCTTCACATTTAAATTCTTTACTTCCTTTATATGGTTTATCAAAAATAACATGTGTAACAAATTTATCTCCCTTTATTTCTTTAACATTTGTATTATTAATAATTTCAATTTTTCCTTTTTTCATAGCAGCCTCAACTCTTTTCATATTAATTGGTTCAGGATGAATCTTTTCTTTTCTATAAACAATATAAACTTTCTTAGCATGCTCACTTAATAACAAACCTTCTTTAGCAGCACTATCACTTCCACCTACCATTATACAAGTTTTATTTTTAAAGAGCACAGAGTCACAAGTAGCACAATAACTTACTCCCCTATTAGCAAATTCTTTTTCTCCAGGAACATCTAATTTCTTCCTTCTAGTACCTGTAGCAAATAAAACAGTCTTTGCTTTAACTTTAGTTTTATCACCTATAATTTCAAAACCATTTTTAATTTTTTTAACATCTTTAACAAATTCTTCATTAATATCTACTAAATCTTTATAATCTTGAGTATGTTTCAATAACTTTTGAAATAATTCATAACCAGTTAATCTAACAAATCCTGGATAATTTTCTACTAAATGTGTATCTTGTATTAATCCACCTAATCTTCCACCAAAAACAATTGTTTTCATATTAAATCTAGCAGAATAAACAGCAGCACCTAGACCAGTACAACCACCACCGATTATAGCAAGATCATATTCTTTCATATTAAGAATTAAAAAATACAGCTATATAAATATTATTATTAAGGTTTAAACTATATATATTAATTAGTCAATAATTCCAAACGCTTTGTATATGTCTGATAAGGTGATATCTTATTTCGTTTAGAGAGCAATTATAGGATAAGTTTTATGAATATCACTCACTAAAAATAAAATCTCCTCCTGCATAAATAGAAAAATTTATAACCACTTATTCAAAGTCTTTTCTAATGCCAAAATA
>JBBSWZ010000052.1:0-1371 GCA_038046025.1 Nanobdellota archaeon
ACTGTTATAGCAAGAGGTTATAGATTAGCAGCTGAAAAATCAATTGAAATTCTTAATAGTATTGCAGAAAATGTATCAAAAGATGATGATGAAATATTAAAGAAAATAGCAATGACAGCAATGACAGGTAAAGGAGCAGAATCAAATAAGGAAATATTGGCTGGATTAATAGTCAAAGGAGTAAAACAAGTATTAGACGAAAGTAATAATTTTGATCAAGATAGCATTAAAGTTGAAAAGAAAGTAGGTACATCTGTACATAATTCAGAATTAATCCAAGGAATTTTACTAGATAAAGAACGTGTCCATTCAGGAATGCCAAGCAAAATTAAAAATGCTAAAATAGCATTAATAGATTCAGCTTTAGAGATAAAAAATCCTGAAACAGATACTAAAATTCAAATAACAAACCCAAGACAAATGCAAGATTTCGTAGATCAAGAAGAAAAAATGCTTAAAAATATGGCAGACAAAATAATAGCCTCTGGAGCCAACGTCGTAGTATGTCAAAAAGGCATTGATGATTTAGTTCAACATTTCTTAGCTAAAAAAAATATTTACGCAGTTCGTAGAGTAAGTAAATCAGATATGGATAGAGTTGCAAAAGCAACTGGAGCTAAGGTTATAAGTAAAGTTTCTGAAATTGCAAAAGATGATTTAGGTTCAGCAGGGAATGTAGAAGAACATAAGGTTGGTGACGAAGAAATGACCTACATCAAAGACTGCAATGAAGCTAAAGCAGTCACTTTATTAATTAGAGGCGGTTCAGAACATGTCATTGATGAAATTGAAAGAGCAGTTACAGATGCAATAGGAGACATAAGAGCAGCTTTAAAAAATGGTAAAGTAGTAGCTGGAGCAGGTGCACCAGAAATTGAAGTTTCAAAAGGATTAAGAAATTATGCAAATAGCTTATCTGGTCGTGAACAACTTGCAGTATTGGCATTTGCAGAGGCAGTAGAAATAGTTCCAAGAACTTTAGCTGAAAACGCTGGTTTAGATCCAATAGATATGTTAACTGATTTAAAAGCAAAACATGAAGCAGGAAATAAATGGCACGGAATAGACGTATTTAAAGGACAAGTAGTTGATGTATGGAATAACTCAGTTATAGAACCATTAAAAATTAAAACACAAGCAATTCAATCAGCTTCAGAAGTTACTGAATTAATCTTAAGGATAGATGATGTAATTGCAGGCTCAAGGAAGAATGGAGGAAGAATGCCTCCTGGTGGAATGCCGGGAATGGGAGGAATGCCCGAATATTAATCATAATCACCTCTTTTCCCCGCTCGGAGAGTCTAAGCTCATGCTTCTTAAGTTCGAGTTTAACTCTCTGAGTAGGGTTTAATATTGTTATTTCTTATAAGT
>JBBSWZ010000052.1:1471-6913 GCA_038046025.1 Nanobdellota archaeon
TGGATAAAAGTTCTTCAAGAATCACAAAACAGGACATTATTGACCAATTAACAAAAAATAATGTAGAATTATTGAAAAAAAATGTAGATTTATTAAGTTCTGTGAACAATTTAACAAAAAAAGTAGATAATTTAGTAGATATTTTTCAAAAAGCTGCACAAAATATAGAAAGAGGTGAAGTTCGAGAGCCTTTGGCAAGAAAATTAACAGATTTATTAGAGCAAAATAAAAGAATAGCTAAGGGCTTATTACTACTAGAAAAATTTGTGAGAGACAAAGAATCGTTTTCTGATCTAGGAAAAAAGAAAAGTTTTGAAGAGGAACTTTTCTAAATGAAAGAACCTGAATTTATTCTTGATGAAAGGTGGATTGAACAAGAAAAAGAATTAAATGAAATCTTAGATGAAATTAAAAATCCTGAATTAGAAAAACAGATCTACATCCTAGAAACTTTTGTTAGGGCAGCAGCACTTTCATTTATTAGTAAAGAAACTAAACTAAAAAGAAGGTTATTCCCATTATCAAAAACACAAGAAATCCCAACATATTTAGGTGGATCAGAAATAATGAAACCACAATACACTACTGAACTTATGAATGTACCAGCAGGAGTAGAAATTGAACCAGTACCAATACCTAGCACAGAACAACAAGAACAACCAAGATTAGAATATAAAGAAATACCTAAATATACAAAAAAACTTATTAAAAAACCTATAATAGAAAGGAGAAAGCCATTAAAAAAATTTGATCATACAATACATACTACAACTAAAGATCTAATAACTGATAAGATCACAAACAAAGTCCTAGCTACAGCAAACATCTCAGATAGGTATATAGTAAATGAACCTGGACTAGATAGCACAGATATAAATGTTCTAACAAAACTTAAGAAAAAAGCAAAAATAAAAAATATGGAGAAAGGTTGGAAATTGATACAAAAATACGGAAAAAAATATAATATCCAACAAGGACATGATACATTGATTAAATATTACGTAGTTAACGATTTCTTTGGCCTAGGAAGAATAGAGCCTTTACTACAAGATAAAGATATTAAATCAATTTCGTCTGAAGGACCTGGAAAAAACGTAAAAGTTGAAATAAATGAAAAAACTCTAGATACTAATATTAAATTTTTAAACAACTATGAATTACTAAACTTCGTTCAAGGTGTAGCTAATAGATTAAAATTAAAATTAGACAAAAAACACACAACAACAACAGGCACATTTAGAGATTTTCAGTTTACATTAAGTATTGGTGAAGATCAAAACACTCCTTCTTTTGTAGCAGTAAAAAAATGAAAAAATTATTATTAATGTTTTTTCTAATATTAATAACCAGCTGCACAAATAATCAAGAAAAATTTATAGAATGCCCTCCAAAAAATGAAGGAGAAGTTTTTTGTATCCAAGTATATGATCCAGTATGCGGAGAGGATGGAAAAACATATAGTAACAACTGTTTGGCTTGTCAAAACGTAAATAAATACATAAATGGGGAATGTAAATAAAAACATTTATATAATAAACATACTTAAAGTTTATCATGGAAAAACAGGTGATAAAATTTTTAACAATATTTCTTGCATTCTTAGTATTACTCAGCTTAGCTGAATTTATCACAGGAAATCTCTCATTAGAATTCAAAAAAAACCTTCAGATGGGCTCAGCAGTTGATTTAAGAAGCAATTTAGAACATACAAAAATAGAAATAAATCCTCAATCAGTTCAAGCAGGAGAAGTTGTTACTATTGATATTTATCCTGGAAAAGAAGGAATCTTTACAGGACTAGCTATCTACAGTTCTGGTGGAAAAAGAAAATATGGAAATTTATGCTCACAACAATCAAGTGCTGATATTTGTTCAGAAACTTATGTATGTATTGATTCAAATCCTGATAGATGCAACTCAGGACCTAAGTGTTATGGAGCTAAAAGAATAAAAGTTAGAACAAGTCAAAATTGGGCTCCGGGAACATACACTGCAAAAATTTGTGAAGCTGTAGATGAATGTTGGAAATGTAATTCACCAGCAACAGCTAGTTTCTTTGTTAATTAATACTTCCAATTTACATTAACAGAATCTGTTCTCTCATAAGGATAAATATCTAACTTTTTACTTCTATTTCCAGCTTGATATTCTAAAATACCTTGATACCCAATCATTACTGAATTATCTCCTGAATATTTCAAAGGAACAGCATAAAATTTAGCATCTCTTTCCTTACACATTATTCCCATCATATTAGCTAACCTTTTATTTGCAGCTACACCTCCAATAATAACACATTCTTTTTTCTTAGTATGTGCTAAAGCTCTTTCAGTAACTTCAGTTAACATAGCAAATAAAGTTTCTTGAATAGAAAAACACAAATCTTCTTTCTTAACTCCTTTTTTAAATAAATTAATTGTCTGAGTAACAATACCAGAAAAACTTAAATCCATTCCTTTGACTATATAGGGTAATCCAACATATTTACCCTTCCTAGCTAATTCCTCAATCTTGGGCCCAGCAGGAAAACCTAGCCCTAATTCTCTGCCAAATTTATCTAAAGCATTTCCTAAACCAGTGTCTAATGTCTCACCAAATATCCTAAACTTCCCACCCTCTAAAGCAATTATTTGTGTATTGGCACCAGAAACAAATATATAAACAGGATCTTTAATTTTAGTAAATAAATGAGCAGAAGTTAGATGTGAAATACAATGATTAACCCCTATTATAGGTACTTTTAAATCATTAGCAATATCTTTGGCAGCATTTAAAGTTTCTCTAAGACAAGGGGGTAAACCGGGACCTCTAGAATAAGCTACTAAATCTATTTTCTTAACTTTAGCTTCTTCAATAGCTTTTCTTATAATACTAGGAAAAACATTTTTATGATGCTCAGCTGCTTCTACAGGAATTATTCCTCCTTTCTCTTTTGTATACATATCTCTAACATCACTAAGTATTTGACCTTTACTTGAAACTAAAGAACAAGCCGCTGTATGTGCCGTTCCTTCAATACCTAAACATATCATTTTATTTTTTAATACAACTAATTCCTTTATATATTCTACGCGTACTTGTCCTCTGTCCGTTGGGTATAATATATATTTTGAAGAATACAATTAACAACTTTCCAATAGCAACGAAAAATTGTATAACAGATATTAGATGAAATTCGACCTCAAGGGGAATTTTCTTTTCCTTTATGCCAGCCCAGATGCTCAGAAAGCTTAGAATTGATATAGAATGAATATCCAAGATTTGCTATTAATAATCCTATAACTATTTCCTCAAAACCGAGACTTCCTCCAAAGACTCTCTGTAATAATACAATTATAAGAAAAATAACAAAAATTCCCAACAACCAATATAGTAATTTTTTCCAATCCATTTTTATCTAACCAACATAATTATAAACCAAATTATTAATATTATGAACAGTATACCCATCAGAATACTTATCCAATCAATCTCTTTTTTCTTTACCATTAATATATTTTAACATTTATTTCTTTATTAAATTTTCGGCGGTCGAACTATCTTCGAGAGTCACTTAACACTGATTATACACAATCACTTCGGGCGCGCTTATAAGTGAAACTCTCTAATCTCTGCATTCTCTAGAGATTTAAAAGAATAATAATGCATAATGTCCTTTCCTGTTAACACAATTTCTAAGCACATCAAGAAGTTCTTATGGCCAACAATAAGGATATTTTCGTTATTGTAAGTCTCTTTTAAATATTTTACAAACTTTTTTGCCCTTTCAAAAACATCAAGAATCGATTCCCATTCAGCAACTCTTCTTTTAAACTTTTTCTTATTAATTTTTACGGGCACATATTAACGAAAGATTATAAAATCTTGTGCCCATATATTTAAATATTTCTCCTCAACATTCTTAAATAACTAGGATCTCTTTTTTTCTCCACTTCCTTACTAGATACAAACTCTAATTTAGCTGTTTTAAATTGATCTAATAACTTCATATGTTTTTTAGCATCAGTATTAACCTTCAAAATCTTAGCTTTCTGACATAAATCAGTTAAAAAAATATTCATCTTCTCCGCAATGATATCTTCCATTTCAATAGTAATAGGAGAATATTTTTCTAAAGCTTCTAAAGGATCAGAAACAATCTCATCAAAAATTAGTTTATCCTTAGATTTAACAGCTAAAAACAAACTATGAACTAGAGTTAGTGGATATTTCATTTCTAATTCCCTAACAATCTTCTCTTCATTACCGTCCTTAATAAACCCAACTTCCAATCTAGCTAAATTTTTTTTAATATTATAATCCAATACCTTAACTTTTTTTATTTTTATTCTTGTCATGGTAATTTCCTAGATAATATACTAAGATTATTTAAAACTTTTTCCTTATTATAGTTTCTCAATTTCTTAACCAAATCCTTATCCTTCAAATCATCTATACTTAAAGGTATAGCAACTCCAGATATCTTGTTATATCTCTTTATATATAAAGAAAGGGGACATCTTGCCATTTTCCCAGAAGGAGATTGACTAGGATCAATATTTATAACTCCATACTTCTTCTCGTGACTGGCAACAACCTTAATATTCTTTAATTCTTTATTAACTTTCATAGCCCATCTTCCTGTAAAGCTAGCCTCTTGATTTCTCAATGAAGCATGTATATTTTTCTCATAAAAACTATGAGATATTTTTTTCTTTAATAATAAATAAACATGAAAAGAAGTACCGGTCCACATAACAAATATCTTATACTTTAATTTAAAACTTTTATCTTTCCTAATAGTTTCAATTAATTTTAAAGCTACTATTTGAGCTTTCTCTGCTGGTATATTTTTTCTATCAATATCAAAATATATTCTATCCAAAGGTTTATTAGGGTACTCATGATTTGTAGCATAATGCAGTTCTATTAATTTCCTAGGAACAAAATATTCCCAAATTTGAACTTGTTTTTTATTCAACTTATCTCTAACCTCTTTTAAATGTGATTCTCCCTTTCTTAGATCTAAAAATTTCTTATTTACATTTTTAATTAATTCATCGATAAACAAAGGTCCATCATGACTACCTCTTTTCATAAATTCAATATCTTTTAGATAAGTCTTAGTAGCTATTTCCCTATTTTTCAAAAACTTCTTTAATTTGGGGAAAATTTCAGCATAATATAATAAAACGTCTTCCACCATACTAAAAGAAAAGATTAAATAATATTTAACCTTTTTTATTATCATGGAAGAAGTTAAAATCTGTATTATTTGTGGTAAAAACTTAGGTGAAAGCACCTGTATTAACTGCGGGTCTCTAGTTTGTTATTCTTGTTATAGTAAAAAAAGAGGATTATGCACCAACTGCATTATAGGAAAACATTGATTAAGGAAAGTTTTTTATATTGATTAAATTAATTATTCAATAAAAAGATGGATAAGGTAACTAGACTATCAAC
>JBBSWZ010000053.1:0-3576 GCA_038046025.1 Nanobdellota archaeon
ATGCTAGATTATAAAAAACTAGGCTTCAAATGTGGTTTAGAAGTTCATTATCAGCTATCGACTAGAAAATTATTCTGCCATTGCCCCAATTTTATTCATGATTCAAATCCAATAAACTACACTATAAAAAGAAAATTACTAGCATTTGAAGGAGAATTAGGAAAAAAAGACATAGCAGCACAATTTGAAGAATCTAAAAATAAAACTTTCATTTATGAAGGAACAAAACACAGCTCTTGTTTAGTAGAATTTGATGATTCTCCACCTTTTCCAATAAACAAAGATGCTCTAAAAACAGCAATACAAGTAGCTTTATTATTAAATATGAAAATCGTTCCAGAAGTAATAATAATGAGAAAAATTGTCATTGATGGATCTAACGTTTCAGGCTACCAAAGAACTACTTTAATAGGAAGAAATGGTTACATAAAAACTTCAAAAGGAAAAATAGAAATTCCAACTCTATATTTAGAAGAAGATGCAGCTAAAAAAATAAAAGAAACTAAAGACACAACTAATTATAATTTAGCAAGACTAGGAATTCCATTATTAGAAATCGCAACATCTCCAGACTTACAAGATCCACAACACGTAAAAGAAACAGCCTCATTAATTGGCATGATAGCTAAAAGCACAGGTCAAACAAATAGAGGCATAGGTTCAGCAAGACAAGACGTTAATATTTCAATAAAAAACCATCCAAGAATAGAACTAAAAGGTTTTCAAGATTTAAGGTCAATCCCAAAAGTAATAGATTATGAGATAAAACGTCAACAAAAAAGTAGAGATAACGAACCACACGTAAGAAAAGTAGAGGCAAATTTCACAACTTCCTATTTAAGACCTTTACCAGGAGCAGCCCGTTTATACCCTGAGACAGATTTAAAAAGTATAGAATTAACTAAAAAATTTCTAGACTCAATTAAAATACCAGAACTTCTAACAGATCGTGCAATTAATTTTGAAAAAAAATATAATATTTCACCTATTCACGCTCGCGAGATATTAAAACAAAACATTCCATTTGATTACTATGCAGAAAAATTCAAAGTAGATCCAAAATTAATAGCTAATTTATTAATAGACTCACCAAAAGAAATACAAGCAAGATTCAAACCAATCAAACAATTACAAAAAGAAGACTTTGAATTAGTCTTAGGGAACTTACAAAGTAAAACAATCCCAAAAGAAGCAGCATTTGAAATTCTAAAAGACCTTTCTCTAAATATAAAACCAAGCTTATCAAAATATCAAATGACCAATTTATCAGAGGTAGAATCATTCATAAAAGATCTAGTCAATAAAAACAAAGGAGTATCAATATCAGGTTTAATGGGAGATATAATGAAAAAATATAGAGGAGTTGTACCAGGAGATCTAGCTATGAAGATATTGAAAAAGTATATAAGCAAGTAAAGACCAATCATAAATAAGCTTATATAAAAAGAGGTAATCAAAATCGAATACACCTTCTCACTTATACTAAGGAGATCTTTGATATTCTCAACTTTACTCAGCGGAGCATATTTTATAATAAAATCATTCTCAGAACCGTCAATTACAGGAGCAACAGTAGGATTACCTCCTACTAATATATACACTCTCATAGGGATAATTCTCTTTTTTATCTCATTATCATTAACACATCACTTCGAAAAGTAAATTTATAATCTTAGCTCTTTCCTAAAGGCTCTAAAAATAAGTGGAAAAACTTATAAATCCACCACAAGAACATAATTCTTATGTCTCTAAAAACAGAATTCAGAACTCACAGCTGCGGAGAACTTACAAAAAAAGAGGCAGGTAAAAACGTAGTTTTATGCGGATTCACTCATTCATTAAGATCACATGGAAAAATAACATTCATAGACATAAGAGATCGTTATGGTTTAACTCAAGTTATTTTAAACCCTAAAAATATTAAAAAAGCACCAGAGATTAAACTTGAAGATGTACTTAGAATTAAAGGATTAGTAAAAGAGAGACCAAAAAACACTATAAAAAAAGAACTTCCAACAGGAGAAATAGAACTAGAAGCAGAAGAAGTAGAAATTCTTGCACAAGGTAAAATACCGCCTATTGAAATCGATGATAGAAAGGAAGCATCTGAAAATATAAGATTAAAATACAGATTTCTAGATTTAAGAAGACCTAAAATGCAATATTATCTACAATTCAGACATAAAGTAATTTCAGCAGCACGTGAGTATTTTGATCAAAACAATTTCCTAGAAGTTGAAACACCTATGTTAGTTAGACCAACACCAGAAGGAGCTCGTGATTATGTAGTTCCATCCCGTATAAATCCTGGAAAATTCTACTCCCTTCCACAATCACCTCAATTATACAAACAAATCTTAATGATATCTGGTTGTGATCGTTATTATCAAGTTGCTCGTTGTTTAAGAGATGAAGATTTGAGGCAGGATAGACAACCAGAACATACTCAATTTGATTTTGAAATGAGTTTTGTTTCCAGCAAAGATATAATGGACTTTGTAGAGGGCTTATACAAACATATTTTTAAAAAAGTTTTGAACGTAGACTTAAACACATTTCCAAGATTAACTCATGAAGAAGTAATAAAAAAATACAAAACAGATAAACCTGATCTAAGAAAAGATAAAAATGATACTAAAGAATTTGCATTTTGCTGGATTACTGATTTTCCTTTATTTGCTTATAATAAAGATGAAAAAAAATGGGAACCTGAACATCATATGTTCTCTTCACCAAAAAAAGAACACATTAAATATTTAGAAAAAGATCCTGGAAAAGTAAAAGGAGATTTATTTGATGTGGTATTAAATGGAACTGAGCTTGGCTCAGGTTCTATCCGTATTAATAATCCAGAATTACAAGAAAAAGTAATGAAGGTAATTGGTATGGATAAAAAAGAAGCCAGAGAAAAATTTGGTTTTTTACTTGACGCTTATGAATATTCAAGTCCTTTTCATGGTGGTATGGGCCTAGGAGTAGATAGATTAGTTGCTTTAATGTTAGGTTTTAATGACATAAGAGAAGTAATAGCTTTCCCAAAAAACAAACAAGCCGAAAACCCAATGGATAGCTCACCTTCAGAAATTTCTAAAGAGCAATTAAAAGAATTAAAAATTAAGCTAGATAGATAAAATATGTCTAACGAAGTTTTCTTAAAAATAAAAAATCTCATAGAAAAAAACAATTTCTCATATGAAGTTAAAGAACATCCGCCAGCACACACATCAGAAGAAGCCGCATTATATAGAGATGATGATATAAAAATTGGAGCCAAAGCTTTAATTGTAAAAACAGACAAAGAATTCGTAATGTTAGTTATCTCAGGAAATAGAAAATTTAATTCTAAGAAACTTAAAAATATCTTAAAAACAAAAAAACTAAGATTCGCAACAGAAGAAGAACTTAAAAAAATCTCAGACTGTATCCCTGGCTCAGTTCCACCTTTTGGTAATTTATTTAATATACCAGTATTCCTAGATAAATCAATAATCAAAAATGAATATATTGCTTTTAACGCTGGTTTATTAACAAAATCCATCAAAATGAAAAAACAAGACTATTTGACCTTAGTAAACC
>JBBSWZ010000053.1:3676-5332 GCA_038046025.1 Nanobdellota archaeon
TCAGAACAAAAAACTTAATAAAGATTCTAGAAATAAGATATATTATGCAGATTGACAAAGAATTAATAGAAAAAGTAGCAAAAAATGCTAGATTAAACTTAACAGATTCAGAAATTAAAGAGTTCTTGCCACAAATAAAAGAAATCTTAGAAGCATTTTCTATATTAAAACAAGCCCCTACAGAAAAATTAGAACCAAGTTTCCAACCTATTGAAATAAATAATCCTCTAAGAGAGGATACTCCAGAACAATCTTTAACTCAAGAACAAGCACTTCAAAATACTAATCTGAAAAAAGATAATTATTTCAAAGGACCTAAAACAATTCATTAAAATGATAAACTCAAATGCAACTTAATCAGTTTATAAAACAAGTACAAAAAAAAGAAATAGACATAGTTGAACATACCCACAAAGTATTAGAAGAGACAAAAAAAATAAACAAAGAATACAACTATTTCACAACTATAACTGAAGAACTAGCTTTAGAACAAGCAAGAAATGTCGAAAAAAATCCAAAAGGAAAACTAGCAGGCCTACCAATCTCTGTAAAAGACTGCATTTGCGTAAAAGACGTAGAATCAGCCTCTGGCTCAGAGATATTAAAATCTTATAAACCGCCTTTTAATGCAACTGTCATAGAGAAAATAATAAAAGAAGGCGCAATTATTATTGGAAAAACAACCCAAGACGAATTTGGCTTTGGTTCTTTCTCAACAAACACAAAAACAATACCAAAAAATCCATTTGATAAGCAAAGGTCTTGTGGTGGATCTTCAGGCGGAGCAGCAGGAATAACACAAAAAGCCAGCTTTCCACATCTAACCTTAGCAGAATCCACAGGAGGTTCTATAGCAAATCCTGCTTCTTTTTGTGGTGTTACTGGATTAACTCCAACTTATGGATTAGTTTCCAGGCAGGGTTTAATAGATTATGCATCATCATTAGACAAAATAGGAACAATGTCAAAATCACCAGAAGATTCTTTCTATTTACTAAACATCATAAAAGGCTATGATAAAAATGATTCAACATCTCTAAATAAAGATTTAAACAAATCACCCAAAAAGCTAAAAATAGCAGTAGTAAAGGAATCATTAAAAGTAGATAATAAAATCAAAGATTTAATATTATCAAAATTAAAAAATTATGATTTAATTTCTCTCCAATCAGTGAAAAAATATGCAATACCAACTTATTATATAATTGCAATGTCAGAAGCCTCAACAAATTTAGCAAAGTATACTGGATTAAGGTATGGAGCAACAGAACATTTACAAGGGAACTATAACGAGTTTTTTACAAAAGTAAGATCAAAATATTTCTTAACAGAATCAAAAAGAAGGATTATTCTAGGAACTTTTGCAAGAATGGCAGGTTATAGAGAGGCCTTCTACTCAAAAGCAATGAAAACTAGAACTTTGATTATAAATGAATACAAAAAAGCCTTTAAAAAATATGACATTCTAATTACCCCAACAATGCCAATTCTGCCACCAAAATTCTCAGAAATAAACAAACTAACTCCATTAGAAGCCTACATGATGGATACATTAACTGTAGGTCCAAATTTGTCTGGGTTACCGCACCTTTCTTTAAATGCTGGTTTTATTAAGGACCTTCCAATTGGACTGATGGCGATCTCAGATCATTTAAA
>JBBSWZ010000053.1:5432-11269 GCA_038046025.1 Nanobdellota archaeon
AATTTTCAAAAATATTATAAACTAAAATTAATTCAATAAGAATATGAAAAGACTATACAAATCTAACAAAAACAAAGTAATTTTTGGAATCTGTGGTGGGATAGGGGAATACTACAACATAGACCCAACAATCATCAGACTACTTTGGATTATAATAACTTTAATATCCTTTGGTGCAGGAATATTAGTTTATATAATTGCCGCATTTTTAATACCAAAAAAATAGTAAAGAACAAAAACATATGGCTAAAAAAATAAAAACAAAACATGAAGTAATTAGAATTCATGGAAGATTAAAAGAGATTACTACAGTAATAGATGCAAGTGGAAGGGTTTTACATAAAATAATCTCACCATTAATGGTTGAGTTCTATTCAAGAGATGTTTTACAAGTCTTAGTGGGAGCTTCTATCTTAGCAATTCCAGTAGGTTATACTGAAGAAGCCTGGAACCTTGGAGCTACCCTCCCTCTATACAATATTATAGGGTTTCTCCTATTATCGCTTTTATTCATATCTTCCTTCGTATATTATAATTATTACAGGGAAAGATTAAAACAACACTTTTCAGAATTTATTAAAAGAACATTATCAACTTATATTATATCTTTCATAGTTGTTGCAATCCTATTAACACTAATACAAAAAACACCATGGACTACAGATTGGCTTCTAGCTTTTAAAAGAGTTGTAATAGTAACATTTCCCGCATCTTTAAGTGCTGCAATAGCAGATGTAATCAAATAAAAAAGTTTTTAATATAATCAGCCCATATATTTATTATGCCAATAAAAAAACTAAAAGAAAAACTTAAGAAACATTTTCATGGAGTTCAAAAAACAAAAAAATCACCCAATCAAATAGCATTGGGCTTTGCCATAGGAACATTAATAAGTATATTACCAACACCAGGAATAAACGTATTGCTAGGAATATTAATTGTTATTTTATTCAAAAAAGTTAATAAATATTCCTTATTCATTGCAATGGGCTTATGGAATTTTTTAACATTACCACCGATTTATTATTTAAGTTATGAGTTAGGAGATTATATTTTTGAATCATATCTAGTAACAAGATTTAACATATCGTACTTAACAGTAATATCAAATTATATTATAAGATATATTATAGGGAATGTAATCCTAGCAATAATTATCACCCCAATCTCTTATATATTAACCATCATTATTGTAAAGAAGTTTTATCAAAAAAAGAAAACTAAAGTGTAGAAATCGCTTATCCACATACAAAAATCATATATAAAGAGCATAAAATCCCAAAACAAAAACTTTTTAAACTATTACTCCTTATATGCATTAGCCCAGCACGTGTGGCATTTATGAATACAGGTTCTACTTGTTATGATTAAATGAATTAAAGGCTGGGAACACTTTTAAAATGGAAAAAATACATCAAAAAACAGAACAAGAAATTAAACAGCATGTTACTAAAGACATGACTATGGGAGATATAGTCCAAAAATTCCCAGCAGCAATAGAAGTTATTCAAGCAAATGGTTTACATTGTATAGGCTGTCATGTTTCTTATTGGGAAACTCTAGAACAAGGCTGCCAAGGGCATGGAATGTCTCAAGAACAAATAAATAAAATGCTTGAAGATATTAACAAATCAATAGAAGATTCACAATCAACCCAAGATGGAAAAGAAATAATATTAACTCAAAAAGCATCTAAAAAGATCAAAGAATTGATTTCTTCTCACTCAAAACCATTTCAAGGTTTAAAAATAAAAGTTAGCCCTGGTGGATGCTCTGGCTATCATTATGATTTTGAATTAACTGAATCTAAACAAGATCAAGATAAAGTAATAGAAGAACACGGAGTTAAAGTATTTATAGATGCTGAAAGTTTAAACATGATGAAGGGTTCAACAATAGATTACATAGATGCATTACAGGGTGCAGGATTTAAAGTTTCAAATCCGGAAGCTACTTCAACATGTGGCTGCGGTCAAAGTTTTTCTTAAGTAATCTTTATATATTCTCTTTATTCTTAATTTTCTATGTTAAAAATAGGCCTAGAAATCCACGTACAATTAAATACCAAAAGTAAAATATTCTGTTCTTGTCCTACAACAGGATCAGAAGAGCCTAATTCAAGAACATGTGAATTTTGTTTAGGATTACCAGGTTCAAAACCTGTTTTCAATCAAGAAGTCCTAAATCAAGCTGTAAAAATAGCATTAGCATTAAATTGTAAAATAAATAAACAATCATTTTTTTCAAGAAAGACCTATTTCTATCCGGATTTACCATCATCATATCAATTAACTCAATATGAAACACCAATAGCAACAGAAGGTAAATTTGACAACATAAAAATCAAAAGAACCCATATGGAAGAAGACCCTGGAAAATTAATACATGAATCTAATCACGTCTTAATAGACTACAACAGATCAGGAATACCTCTAGTAGAAATAGTAACAGAACCAGAGTTTACTTCATCAGAACAAGTTCGTTTATTCTTACAAAAGTTAACAACAACACTAGAATACTTAAAAGTTTACAAGAGAAAATCAGAATCAGCTCTAAAAGTTGATATTAACATCTCATACGGTGGAGCAAGAGTTGAAATAAAAAATGTAGGATCTGTAAGGGATATATACAGAGCTCTAAACTACGAAATAAAAAGACAAAAACAATCTCCAGCTAAAGAACAAGAAACCAGAGGTTACAATATAGATTCAAGAGAAACTTTTTTACAAAGAACAAAAGAATCAGAAGAAGATTACGGATACATTACAGCACCAAATTTAACAAAAATAGAAATATCAGACAAACAAATAAAAGAAATAGAAAAATCATTACCAGAATTAGAAGAAGAAAAAACTAAAAGATTCATAAAACAATATAAAATAAAAGAACCAGATGCTAAAGTTTTAACACAAGATTTAATCCAGGCAGATTTATTCGAACAAGTAGCTAAAAAAATAAATCATAAACTAACAACAAGATGGTTTATAAGAGAAATCCCAAGGATTCTAAATTACAACAAATTAACAATAGCAGAGTGGGGCATAACTGAAAAAGAACTTACAGAATTATTAGAATTAATACAAAAAAATAGAATAACAGAAACAACAGCTCAAAAAATACTAGAAAAACTATCCCAAAAAGTATTCTCACCTAAAGAATATGTAAAAAAACAAAACCTAGAACTAGTATCAAACTCATCAGATATAGAAAAACTATGCGATGAAGCAATAAAAGAAAACCAAAGAGCAGTTCAAGATTATAAAGATGGAAATAAAATATCACTAAACTTCATTTTTGGACAGGTTATGAAAAAATCAAAAGGAACAGCAGACCCATATCAAGTTAAAAAAATATTAGAAAAAAAATTAAGATAAACATTCTTCAACTGTCATGCCAGCACTATAAATCAGCTCAACTCTCATATTAGCAGCCAATACTAAATGATCAGCTAGCTCTTCAACAGACATACCATTATTATAATCCAGTTTAAGAGCTTCATATCGTAATACAGCAACCATCTCCTCTGCATCTATACTTGTTGATCGCTCCCTATTAATATACATGTTAGACGCATAAGCTAAAACTCTATACTGTAATTCACTCACTATAGGAAGCGCATATCCATTACTCATTTTATTCTCCTTTAACCTTCCTAGAAATCCTAGGGGTAATCTAAACAAAACCTCTCTTAATTTACTACCATTAGTGAAAATAGCTATTTATAAAGTTATTGTTTTGTTATTTTGCTCTAACAAAATCTCAGTATAATTTCCATCAAAGTATTTTTTCACAATTCTTTTAACATCACTTAAACTAACTTTTCTTATCTCCTTAAAATACTCTTCAGCTTTCTTACAATCACCAATTAATTCCCAAAAACCAATAAAATCAGCCCTATCTTTATTATTCTCATGCCTTATTTTTAAATTGCCTTCAATATAAGTTTTAGCCTCTTTCAATTCTCCTTCATTTAATCCAGGAAGATTAAATTGTTCCAATAATATCCTTCTAGCTTCATCAAGATTTTTTTTATCAGTACTCAAATAACTTAAAAAATAACCTGTAGTACTCATAGAATCATGATGCGCTCCAACATTATACGCTAATCCCCTTTTATTCCTAACCTCATCATATAATCTAGAGCTAAACCCTCTACTCAATAAACTGTCTATAACATCTAAAATATAACTATCTTTATGGTCTCGCGGTACAGTTTTATATCCAATGATTAAATAAGAATGGTCTATATTCTTCACTAAAACATAACTTCCTTTCTCCTTATCCTTAATTTCTTCAAAGTCTTCAATATTAAATTCATCTCCAGATTTTACATCCCCAAAAAATTTCTCAGACTTTTCAAAAACATCCTTGGCTTTTCCAACAATTACTAAGACCATATTCTTAGGAACATAAAATTTTTTAAAATAATTGACCATATCTTCCTTCTTCATATTACTAATTGATTCCCTAGTCCCTATAACAGGATTCTTCGTGGGGTGTTTTTTAAACAATCTACTCAAGAAAAAATCAAATTGAAATAATTTTGGATCATCTTGGATCATGCTTATCTCCTCTAAAATAATTCTTCTTTCTTTCTCAAATTCTTTTTCATTAAAACTAGAGTTTTTAATCATATCTGCTAATATCTCCAATCCCTTATCAATAAACTTGCCTAATATACGAACATGAAAAAAGGTCCTTTCATTACTAGTAGCAGCGTTCATCTCACCACCAACACTTTCAATTTCCTGAGCAATTTCCTTATTACTCCTGCTCTTAGTTCCTTCAAAAAGCATATGCTCCAAAAAATGACTTACCCCTCTAGTTTTATCTTCCTCATTATTACTTCCCACCTTAACTAATACTTCTATAGCCACTGAATCAGTCTCCCTTTCATCATAGATTACAGTTAGCCCATTCTTTAATACTTTTTTTTGCATAAAGAAAACTATAAAAATCCCTATTTATAAACTTATATTATGTTAAAGTACACAAAAATAGCTTGTAATATAACAGACAAAATTTTTTCTAACCTAATTAAAAACTGGAATTTCAAAACAGAAAAAGATGTTGCAAAATATATAAGAGCACAAATCAAAAAATATAATGCAACGCAAGCTTTTAGAACAATTGTAGCATCAAATAAAAGGTCAAGATACATTCATGGATTTCCAACAAATAATAGACTAAAGGGTTTTACAATAATAGATTTCGGTGTTTCTTATAAAAAATATAAATCTGATATGACCCGAACAATATATGTAGGAAAACCAAGTAAAAAAGAAATAAATGAATATAATAACATTTTAAGAATACAAAAAAAATTAATTTATCTGATTAAACCAGGAAATTATTATGCAGATTTAGACATTAAAGCACGTTTATTATTAAAAAAAGATAAAATATACTTCCCACATGCTCTGGGACATGCAGTAGGAAAAAAAATTCATGAAAAACCAGTAATTAGAGCTAACGCCCCATGGAAAATTAAAAAAAATGATATAATAACAATTGAACCGGCAATTTACAAAAAAGACCATGGAATAAGAATAGAAGACACGGTTTTAGTAAAAAATAAACCAATAATCTTAACTAAATCAACAAAAAAATTAATTATTATCTAAAACTATTTGTTGCTTTTATCGCTGTGCTAAGAAATTTTTTTAATTCTCTATCTTTTTCTTTTCCCTTACCATTACTACTTACCAAAATCTCACCCCTATTTTCACCTATATTATCGCCAACTCTAAAACTAAAATCTAAGCAGTATAATTTCTTCCTACTTTCTCTTCAAGATAAAGAAAATATCCATTTGGAAGATCATTAGCAAAAGTAAG
>JBBSWZ010000054.1:0-2897 GCA_038046025.1 Nanobdellota archaeon
AAGTGTTGGTATCATATGTATTTATATATTTTATTTACTTATCTAGTGAGAATGAAAAAGAGTTTGATATTTCTTTTAACTGTTATTGTTATGATATTATCCACATTAGTAAGTGCTAAAGTTTTTATTAATGAATTTGAATCTGATCCTGATGGTTCTGATAACAAGGAATGGATTGAACTTTATAATGATGGCGGTAGTTCTGTAAATATTTCTGATTGGAGTCTAGTTGATGAAGGCAACGATACAGATAGCATTCCTGGAGGGACTGTAATTGGAGCTGGTGGTTATTTTGTTTTTAATGAAACAATACATACTTCATTAAGTTTAGATAGTGTAAATGAGCAAATTACTTTATTAAATGATACAGGCGATATTGAAGATATCACAATATTTGGGAATGATAGTGACGATAATGGTGATGTTTTTGCTAGAGTTTTTGATGGGAATGAAATCTGGCAGTTTCAAGATGGTACTCCAGAAGCTAGTAATCCAGATTTAGTTAACCCAAATATTACTAATCAAAGTAGGGATTTAAATCCAGTATTTGAAGATGATGATGTTGAATTGAGTGTTAGTATTTTTGAAAATTATTTACAAGAAGTTAGAATAAATGGAACTTGGACTGGGATTTGGGAAGTATTTGATGTTTTTAGTGCGGTTATTAATATTACTCAAAGTAATCATAGTTATACTGTAACTAATGATAATTTGGAATCTGGAGAATTTGTAGAATGGCATTATATTGCTGAAGATAGTTCTGGGAATATTGAATATGGTGAAATTCAGAATTTTACTGTTAGAAATATAACTTTAGTTAATATAACTCCTAGTAGTCCTGATGGTAATAATAGTTATTATATTACTCTTCCTGAATTTGATTTTATTATGGATTCTGAGGCTATTTCAACTTTTTATAGATTTGATTCATTGGATTGGAATTTATTTGTTGGTCCTTTTTTATTTGATATTAATGGAACTCTTGGTGGAATTGAAAGATTAGATTTCTTTTCTGGTTATGGTGAGAGAAATGAAACTGTACAAAATATAACTGTTAAGGTAGATGTTTTTGGTCCAGAATTAATGCAGATGTATCCTGCTGGAACGATAATAGGTGATAGTGCTAATTTAAATGGTTTTTTAGACGATAAATTTCAAAGTAATTCAGGATTAGATTTGGGTAGTTTAGTTATGGAATTAGATAGTTCAAGTGTAAGTTCTGTAGTTAACTCTATAGATGAGCTAAAAGCAACGTTTAATTATTCTGCTTCTAACTTAAGCGAAGGAAATCATACTGTCAATTTAACA
Source organism: Nanobdellota archaeon (assembly GCA_038046025.1). Taxonomy (GTDB): domain Archaea; phylum Nanobdellota; class Nanobdellia; order SCGC-AAA011-G17; family JACPIM01; genus JACPIM01. Next base: position 1,309 of record JBBSWZ010000054.1, read on the forward strand.
GTTTATGATAATGCTGGTAATTTAGGTGGTGGAACATGGTTATTTGTTGTTAATTTAACCAGTAATATATTAACTGTTAATTCTCCTATTGATGGAGATTATGGAACCAGAAGGTTAAGATTTGATATTGATGGAAATGTTCCCGGTGAAATTATATATTTGGATAATGGAAGAGAAAGGATATTGTGTAGAAATTGTGTTACATTAAATAAAACTGTAAGTTTAATAGATGGAGAGCATAATTTAACATTTAGAGTTGGAACTGAAGAGGTTAATAGAAGTATTTTTATTGATTCTAGAGCTCCAATAATTAGTAAAATTACTCCTAAAAGTAATAGTTTTGTTAATGGTACTGTTTTAGGTGTGAAATATACAGAAGACTTTTTGGAAAGTATAAATGTTGAATATGAAAATTTTTCAAGTGTGTTAGTTGGTTGTGAATCTGGAAGAAATAAAGTTTGTGAAATTGATGTTGATTTGGGTGCTTTTAATGGCCAATATATTAACTTTAGTTTTAATGTTTCTGATAAGGTTACAAGTATAAATTCTGATATACATACTTTATTTGTTGATACTACAAATCCTGTAATAACTAGGATTAGTCCTGATGGTAGTAATCAAACTAGAAGGGTTAGGATTGATTTAAGTCTGAGTGAAGTAGTAAAAGATTTGGAATTTATTGATTTTAATGATAAAATACCAAGAGAAAGGAGATTGTGTAGAAATTGTCAATTTTATAATGAAACTAGGACATTTAGTAGTGGTAATCATTCATTACAATTTATTGCTATTGATAATGCTGGCAATTATGGATTTGATAGTGTTGATTTTATTGTTGTTTAGTTAACTAATAAGTAATAAATAATATTAATGTTTTTTCTGTCTTCTAAAATATAATTCAAAGCTAAATAATCTTTAAATAAGCAAGTTTTCCACTATGGTGGGATAACATGGGGGATTTTATGAATAAGAAGCTTGTATTATTTGTATTTATTATAATATTATTCTCGTTTTTTGTAGAAGCTCAATTAATAAAGGTTGGGTATGTTGCAAGAGGTAGGGCTAATTCAAATTTTCTAGAGATTTTTGAAGAGAAAGAGTATGGAGTGACTGTAATAGATGATAGTAATATTAGAAGTACTGATTTTTCTGAGTTTGATATTTTATTTGTTGATGATAATGATAATAAATTAAAAAATGCCGAGTTTATTCCTATTGGTGATATGCCTACTATTGTTGCTAATTCGTTTCATGCTGATGAATGGGGTCTAACTACGGAAATTTCTTTAATTGCTGCTAATGAGCCTTTAGAAGTTTTAATTGTTGGTGATGGTGTGAAAAAAGTATATACAACTTGTTGTGTTGGTGGTAGTGGCGAAGGTCTTCCATTATATTACTTAACTGATGTTTTTAAAGCTAATGATTTTCAAAGTATTGCTATAACTAATATTGGCGAAGAGAAGGGTGGTGTTGTTCAGATTATGGATACTGGTGGTAAACTATTGAATAATAAACAGATTAAGGGTAGGATGTGTTTCTATGGTATAACTGAAACCAGATATTGGACTAATGCTGCTAGAGATTTATTT
>JBBSWZ010000054.1:2997-4609 GCA_038046025.1 Nanobdellota archaeon
TTATTATAGAAGAATGTAGTGATGTTTGTATTGATGGAAGTTGTCAGGGAATAGAATGTAATAATGATTTAGATTGTGATGATGATAATGATTTGACAGTTGATATGTGTATAAATCCTGGTACTGTAGGCTCTAGATGTGAACATGAGATGATTCAATGTGCTAAAGAGAGTGATTGTGGTATAGATGGTTTTATTGGAGTAAATATATGTGATGAAAATGATGTTGTAAGAAGATTTATTGATTATAAATGCAATAATCCTGGTAAGGATAATTCTTTTTGCTCTAGTGCAGAAAGTTTAGATGTAGTTGAAAGTTGTACTGATGCTTGCGTTGAAGGACAATGTATTGATTTTGTTTGTGAAAATAATGAAGAATGTTTTGATGGAAATCCAAATACTGATGATGTTTGTATAAATCCTAGCACTATAGATGCATTTTGTCATCATGGTTTTGTAGCTTGTCATAATGATGGAGATTGTGGTGTAAACATATTTATTGGTGATGTTTATTGTGTTGCAGATGATATAACTCAGAATTTCTTAGATTATAAATGTGTAAATCCTGGTGAGGCAAATTCTTATTGTACTTTAACTAGTAAACCTACATTTAGAGAGAGTTGTGAAAATGCTTGCATAAATGCTGGTATATGTGTACCTTGTGATGAAGATTTAGATTGTGATGATGGAAATATTGAAACTTTAGATAGATGCGAATTTCCAGGACATTTCTTTGCTAGATGTGTAAATCTAGTTCCTATTTGTGAAGTTGACTCTGATTGTGGGGAAGACAGGGATGTTGATGAATTTTTCTGTATAGGTGATAATGTATATGTAAACCATTTAAGCTTTAGTTGTTTAGAAGCTGGTACTTTGAGTTCAAGTTGTACTTCTGAAACTAGTGAAAGATTAGTTCAAGAATGTGCATTTGGATGTAATAATGGAGAATGTGTACCTCCTAGACATGATGTTGCTTTTGATACTGGATTAAGTGGTAGTATAAATGGAATTAGATTAGAGGAAACAAATGGAACTGACATATTAGAAGATCCTGCTGGTTTAATTTCTGGTATGAGTTATAAAGTTGTGGTTGATGTGGAAAATGAAGGTAATTTTTTTGAGAATGTAACTTTTGATGGGGAAGTTAGAGATAATAATGATAATTTAGTTTTAGAATTTGTACATAATCCAAAAGATAATTTAGAACCTGGAGAAAGTTCGTTAAAAACTAAGACTGTTGAATTTTTATTAAATGATGGATTTTATAATTTAAGTGTTGAAGCTATAATCCCAATTGATCAAGATATCGTGGACAATAAAGTTATTAGAACAATACATATAACTTCTGCTCCTACTACTACAACCACTACAACTACTTCAACAACAAGTTCAAGTTCGTCAAGTAGTACAACTTCTACTAGTACATCTTCTACATCATCAACAAGTAGTTCTAGTTCTACTACCACAAGTTCATCTACAAGCTCTTCAACCAGTTCAACATCTACTTCATTAAGTACCAGTTCATCTACAAGCTCGAGTACTTCTACATCAACTAGTACTACAAGCTCTTCAACCAGTTCAACATCTACTTCATTAAGTACCAGTTCATCTAC
>JBBSWZ010000054.1:4709-15723 GCA_038046025.1 Nanobdellota archaeon
CATTAAGTACCAGTTCATCTACAAGCTCGAGTACTTCTACATCAACTAGTACTACTAGTTCAACTACGACTTCAACAACAACCTTAGTACCAGAATGTAATGATGGTATTGATAATGATAATGATGGATTTGCTGACTTTGGTAGTGATATAGATTGTGGTTCTTTAGAAGATGATGATGAATCCGGAAGTTCACAAGAATGTATTCCTGGGCAAACAAGAAACTGTGGTGTAAGTGATGTTGGTGAATGTAAATTAGGAAAACAAACTTGTGGTAATAATGGATTATTTGGTAGTTGTGTTGGTAATATCAATCCTGTTGTTGAGTTATGTGATAGTTTAGATAATGATTGTGATGGAAGTAGTGATGAAATCTTTAGTAATTTAGGAAATAGCTGTAGTATTGGTGTTGGAGCATGTAGAGATAATGGAGTATTTGTATGTAGATTAGACGGTTCTGGAACTCAATGTAATGCTGTTCCTGGTATACCTAGTAATGAAACATGTGACGGAAGTGATAATGATTGTGACGGTAATGTAGATGAAGGTGGAAATAATTTATGTAATAATAGGTTATTTTGTGATGGAAATGAAATATGTAGAGGTGTATTAGGGTGTCAAGATGGTACTGCTCCTAATATAAACGATGGAGTTTTATGTACTATTGACAGTTGTAATGAGAATACTGACACAATTGTTCATACTCCTAACAATAATTTATGTGATGACAATATAACATGTACAGCAGATATGTGTACAAATTCTGGATGTGTAAATGAAGAAATAGATAATGATAATGATGGATTTTCAATATGTAGTAATCTAGATTGTAATGATACTAATCCTAATATAAATTCTGGTGCTAATGAAACATGTGATAGTATTGATAATGATTGTGATAGTATAATAGATGAATTTGCATGTCAATGTAATGATAGAACAGATAATGATGAAGATGGATTTATTGACTTAAGTGATCTAAGTTGCAGTAGTCCACTTGATAACGATGAAAAAAACCCTACTCAAGAATGCAATGATAACATAGACAATGACGATGATGGGTTTATCGATATGAATGATGCTGGCTGTACGACTTCACAAGATACTACTGAAAGAACACAATGTCAAGATAGAAAGGATAATGATGGTGATGGTGCAGTAGATATGAATGATTTTTCATGCAGAGGTGTACAAGATGATGATGAGAGATTCCCATTAGCACAGTGTCAAGACAGGATTGATAATGATAATGATGGACGTATAGATTTAGATGACTTTCAATGTACAAGTCAACAAGATAATAATGAGAGTATTCCATAAATTAATAATTTAGGAGGTTAAAATGAAAGAATATTTATCAAGTATTAAAGAAGCAGGTAGGAATTATCTTACCAAGGGAGTGGAAATTGCAAGAAGCACTTCTGAAAATTTGAGTAGGAGTATAGACTATATTTTGAATATGTCTACAAGTAAAAAGATTAAGGCTGGTTTGTCTGCTGCTATTTTTGCATCTCAAGTAGCAAGTGTGAATCTTAATAAGGATGGAAATTATACAAGAGCTGGACTAGGGCCTGCTGGTGGATGTCTCTTTTTGTTAAACGAAGGTGGACAATGGGCTCTTTTGGGGGATCATGACGCTACTATAGGAGAACCGCCTGTTCTAACAAGTAATTCTCCTTTACCAGAAGCTTTTCTTCTTAATGGTAACTCAGATCTAAGAGTTTCTATTAGTGTAAGCGATACAGATGGTGATTTCGATAGGTTTGTTCTTGAAGAGGAATTGTTGTCTGGTCAAGGTCCTGTTGGTGCATTTGTTGCTTATCTGGGAACTAATCAACCTGTAGAATCACATGATCTTTCTGTAGGGGAATATGATCTAGTTATTCCAGGTCGACCTGAACGAGAAGCAAGGGTTAGTATATATGGTGTTGATTTGAATAACAATAGGTCAGAAGAACCACTAGAGGTTAGATTAGTTAATGGTGCTGTGCCTCCAGCACTGCCTGATACAGATGGTCAAGATGGTGATACTAATGGCGATGGTGGAAATGGAGATGGAATTTCAAATAGGGCTCCTGTTGCAGACCCTCAAAGTGTTCAGGTTGATGAAGATAGAAGTTTAGATATTTTCCTAACTGGAACTGATCCTGATAATGATCCTTTAACTCCTAGAATTATCAGAAATCCTAACAGTGGTAATTTAATTATTGAAGGTAGGGGTATTGTTAGATATGAGCCTAATTCTAACTATAATGGACCTGATAGCTTTGATTTTGTTGAGAACGATGGAATAGTAGATAGTGAAGTAGCTAGAGTTAATATAGATGTAAACCCTGTTAATGACTCGCCTGTTGCAAGGCCTCAAATAATACATGGCACAGAAGATACCCTGGCTCCTGGATTATTTACAGGTAGTGATGTTGATAACAGTAATTTAGAATTTAGAGTTCTTAGTGGACCTAGTGATGGAACTTTAACTCAAGTTGATGATCAGTTTACTTATAACCCTAATCAGGATTTCAATGGACATGATAGCTTTGCTTTTATTGCCGTAGATCCTGAAGGTGCTGAAAGTGAACCACAAACTGTGGAAATGGATATTGCAGCAGTTAATGACAGACCCATTGCTAGAGATGTAAATTTAACTGTGGCTAGAGGTGGTAGTTCAACTGTAAGATTGAATGGTTCTGATGTAGACAGAGATACATTAATATATCAATTAACTACTCCACCTAGAAGTGGTGGGATGATTATTAATAGGGATGAAGTAACTTATGAACCATTTGAAGGGTTTACTGGAGATGACGAAGCATTTTATAGGGTTAGTGACGGACAGGGGTGGAGTGAACTAGCAAGGATAATAATTGAAGTGACAAATCAATAATTTTTTCTTTTTTATTATATATTTTCTAATATATTGTTTTTAATCATAATAATCTTTATATACTATTTCTTTGCATTTGCTAGTCTCGAGTGGTAATTTATTTGATACCACTAGGTAAAGGTATCACTGGGGGGGTATGATTGAATAAGAAATTATTAGTATTATTTTTATTGTTAGGAATCTTAATTGTTCTATTAATTAAATTTGCTTTAGCACAAGGTGTTACTGGAGCAATAGGTAATCCTATAACTGTAATTCATAGGCAAAATGTTACTGAAGGAGAAGAAGTTGTAATTGATAGAGAATTAATTGTTATAAATAAAAATGATTTTCCAGTTGATGTAACTTTAGAGCCTAGTGTTGAAATTGAAGATATAATTGAATTATTAGATGAAGAATTTACAATAGAAGCTAATCAAGAAAAAAGAGCTAGATTTAAAATAATATTAGAAGATAATTTTATACATTCTGGAAAAATAATTGTTAATTTTAAATCACCAGAAGGGGATAGGATTGGTCTAGCCTCTAAGATTACTATTTTAGGTGATGATGTGGATGGAGAAGATCCTGATGAGGAAAATGAAATTGATGAGGGAGAGGATCCTGAAGAGGGAGTAAGTTTTGGTGGAAATGGTTCAGCTCCTAGAACTCCTGATAATAATTCTGATGGAAATGGTTTAGGGATCACTATTTTAATTTTAATTTCAGTTTTGATTATAGGATGTATAGTTGGATTTGTAATTTTGATTAGGAGATAAAAAATGAAAAAAATAATTATATCCTTAGCTTTAATTTTACTAGGTATTAATTTTGTAAGTGCTTATGAGTTATTATGCTTAAGCGAAGGTCAAGAAGTAGTGACTACTACAGGTCAGACTATTTATACTTGTGGTGCAACTATTTGTCAACTTTGTGTTAATGATGATCATTTTCAAACTAATCCTGTAAATTGTCAAGGGTTAAGCTGTACTTATTTAGATGGTAATGGATCTGGTGGTACTGGGGGTGGTTCTGGTGGTGGTAATGAAATTCCTGGCGGAATACCTAATTTAGATAATTTTTTATTTGATGTTGCTTATGTTGTAAAAGATTTAAGTTTCGTAGATAATGATATTATCAAAGTTTTAAATGATTTAGTTTTAGATTATGAAGTAATTGTTGAAGCCGATGTTTTAACTACTGATTTTAATGATTATGCTATGATATTAGTTAATGATAATTCTTTTAGTAATGCTAAAAATATTCCTGTAAATGCACATAACTCTATGGTTGTTGGTGGTAGATATGTTAATGTATATAAAATAGCTGATTATGCTAGAACTGAAAACCCAAGAAGAACTGCAAGGATAAGAATACTTCATGATATTACTAAGGATATTATTTCTCCATTTAATATGTATACTACTATAGTTGATTATGATAGATTGCCATTAATTGGTGAAAGGGCTGATGGTCTTAGAAATTTGGTTGGTACTGATAATTCAAGAGAATATCCAATAATTGGGATAGTTGGAATTGATAAACAACTTAATGATGGTTCAATATCTGGAAATAGATTAGCTTATTTTGGTATTACTGAGAGTGATTTTTGGACTCAAGATGCTGAAGATATGTTTTCTAGAACTATAACTTGGACTTTAATTGGTGAAGATAATGATAAGGATGGATTTTATGATTCTGTAGATTGCAATGATAATAATAAGGATATATATCCTGGTGCTCCTGAAATTCCTTATGATGGAATAGATCAGGATTGTAATGGGCTTGATTTAGTTGATAAAGATGGGGATGGGTTTAATTTTGATGTTGATTGTAATGATAATGATCCTAATATAAATCCTAATGCTAGTGAAATATTAAATGATAATATTAATCAAAACTGTATAAATGATAAACCTTTTATTACTGGTACAATTCCTAATTTAAATTGGAATGAAGACACAAATAAAAGTATAGATTTAGATCCTTATTTCCATGATCCTGATGGTGATGTTTTAAAATATACTGTTAATACTGTCAATATAGATTATACTGTTAGTGGTAGTGTGATTACTTTAATTCCAGATCCTAATTGGTTTGGTAGTGAAACAGTTAAATTTACTGCTAGTGATAAAGGATTTAGTGTGGATAGTAATAGTGTTGTGTTAACTGTTATTGATACTTTTGATCCTGACGTAATTGCTCCAGTTGTAACTTTATTATTACCTGTAGATGGTCATTTTAGTGTTGTAGATGAAATTAATTTTAAATTTAAGGTAACTGATGATAAAGCTAATGTTCTAACTTGTGGTTTTTATACTAATGCTAAAACTGGTGTATTTGAGTTATTAGAAGGAGAATTCCAAGTTAATAATGGTACTGAGAAACTTGTGAATGTGTTTAATATTCCAGATGGAAGTTTTGAATGGAATGTAAAATGTGATGATGGAACTAATAAAGCATTTGCAATAAAAAATAGAAAGTTTAGTGTTGATGAACCTGATGCTCCTGTAATTCAGAATATTAACAATATTACTGTTAATGAAAATGAAAAAGTTGTTATAACTGTTGTAGCTAGTGATGCTGATAATGATAATTTAATTTATTCTATAAATAGTGCTAAGTTTACTCAGAGTAATAATGTTTTTACTTGGATGACTAATTTTAATGATCAAGGAGTTTATGACTTTGTGGTAAGTGTTACTGATGGTATTCTTACTAGTACTAAAAATGTTCATGTTACTGTTAATAATGTAAATAGAAATCCTGTGTTTAATGGTGTAATAGGAGATCAAGCTTTTGAGGAGGATAGTAATAAGAATATAGATTTGAGTTTATATTTTTCAGATCCTGATAATGATAAGTTTAGCTATAGCTTTGAATTGGGTGATAATGTAGATGTTAAATTTAATAATGATGTTGCTACTATAATTTCTGATCCAAACTTTAATGGACAAACTCAATTAAGAATAGTTGGAAGTGATGGTAAGGTAAGTATTAAGAGTAATATATTTAATTTATTTATTAGTCCTGTAAATGATGCTCCTGTTCTAAATCAGATATTAAATATATTTGCTGATGAAGGAGATTTAGTTAAGATTAACGCTACTGCAAGTGATGTTGATGGAGATACTTTATTATTTTTATATGAGTTTCCATTTGATGTGAATGGAGAATGGCAAACTGATTTTGATGATGCTAGAACGTATGATGTCGAGGTTAGAGTTACTGATGGATTTTTATTTGATAATCAGATGATTAAAGTTTTTGTTGAAGATGTAAATATACCTCCTGTTTTAGATCATATTGATGATTTTGAAATTGAGGAAGACTCTGACAACCAAGAGGTATGGATTTTAAGGGGCAGTGATCCAGATGGCAGTGTTGTTAATTTTATAATTTCAAATGAAAAAACAAACCAAGTAGATTGTAGTATAGAACAAGTTGATGGTCCTTTATTTAGTTTATTTTTAAAACCTGCTAAAAATTTCTTTGGAAATGCTACTTGTACTGTAAGAGTTCTAGATAATAAAAATGGTTTTAGTGAACAAGTTGTAAATATTAAAGTAAATGGTCTTAATGATGGTCCTGAAATTGTAAGTGTAATACCTGCAGGAAATGAATTAAAGATTAATAAGGATAAATCACAAACTTTCATAGTTGTTTGGAATGATGTTGATAATGGCGGTGTAACAGTTGAGTGGTATGTTGATAATGTTTTGAAAACTAGTGGAGATATATTTAGTTTTAATCCTAATGGCGTTGTAAAAGATTTTAATGTTAAGGTAGTTGTTAAAGACAGTGGATTTAGTGATGAGCATAGCTGGTTAGTTCATTCTGTCGATACAGTAGAGCCTCCTGTAGGAGATGGGCAAAGTTGTGGTCAACTTGGAGGAGATATTTGTTCTAGTAATGAAGTATGTAATGGAAGTTTATTAGATGCTAATGATAGTAATATTTGTTGTAGTATCCAATGTGTTTTGAAAGATGAACCTCCTGTAAATGGTGGTTTAGATAATTTGAAAGAATTAGATAGATGTAGTGCTGGAGTAATTGGAAATATAGAAGTGGATATTGAGGAGCCAGATGAAAGTGATGAATTTGGTCCTGAGGAGACGATGGGTATTCAAATTACTGTTCAGAATGATGGCGATGATGATGTGGATGTTAAAGTTCATGCTATATTGTTTGATGTTTCTAATGATGAGGAGATTGAAAAAGTTAAAAGTGATAAATTTGATGTAAATGATGATAGTGATGAAGAAATTGAATTAGAGTTAGAAATTCCTGGTGGTGAACTAGATGAGGATGATGATTTTATTTTATTTGTGAAAGCATTTGAATCTGGAAATGAAGATAAGCAATGTGCTGAAGACTTTATTGATATTGATATTGAAAGAGAAGAAGATGATGTTGTAATAGAAGACTTGAGTTTTAGTCCTAGTGCTATAACTTGTGATAGAGATTTAAACATTAAAGTCGGATTAGATAACGTTGGAACTAATGAGCAAGATGTTTATGTACAAACTAAAATATTAGGAACTGATTTGATTAGTACTACTGAAACTTTTACTTTAGAAGATTTTAATGATGACGACCATGATATTGTTAAAAATATAAAAATGAACGTTCCTGAAAGTGTTAAATCCGGTGAGTATGAATTAGAAGTTACTGTATTTTATGGTTCTGATTCTGTAAGTGAGAGTAGGAATTTAATAATAAATGGTTGTGAAGATGTTGAGCCTGTATTTATACCAACTACAAAAGGATTTATAGATACTGATGCAAGTTTAGGGGCTGTATTTAATAAGGATAGGGGAGAAAAATTAGTTATTCCTGTTGCTATAGAGAATCAAGCAGATGGGTTTGTGGTATATAATTTAAATTTAGAGAACTCTGTAATTGATTTCAAATCTAAGAACATTTTACTTGGTAAAAATGAGAAAAAAATAGTTAATTTAGAAACTACTGTAGATGAGAATGCTAGATCTGGAAAACATATGGTTAAGATTAATGTTTTAAGTGATGGGCAAATAGTCGGAAGTAAAGATGTTTTGTTAAATGTTAGAGAACCTGTAAAAGAAGGACTTGGATTGTTTGGAATAAGTTTAATAATATTGAATGTATTAGCCTTATTGATAATTATTTATTTTATTATTATATTTTAGTAAGATTTATATTTAATCTGGTATTGGTTAATTATATGGAAGAGCCACTTTTATTACAGGAAGATGATTACCAGCAGAGACAATTTGAACATATTATAAGTTCGGTATATAATAGACTAATAAAAGATGAAGATGCTGTTGTGGAAAGGTATCATAGATTTGTTTCTCCTAAAAATACTTTCCAGGGATTATGTATGTTCATTTATAATCATGATAGGTTAGCTAAAATAATAGCTGCAGAGTGGGTTTTGGAGCAGAGAAGGATTGAACAAAAGATTTAAAAATTTGGGGAAATCAGTTTTTAATAATTGCTTCATCTAATCAAATAGAGTTTTCTTTTATCTTCTGGAAATTTTTCTATTGAGTAACGCAAAGTGGTTCTAGACATTTTTTTATGATGTTTTTTTAAAAATAACTCGAGAGTTTTTTGATCTTTTTTTCCTAATTCGCGAAGCATCCAACCAACTGCTTTATGTATTAAATCATGTTTATCATCTAATAATAATTCTGAGATTTTTAAAGTATCTTCGAATTGATTATTTTTTATGAAATGAAAAGTTGATATTATTGCTATCCTTCTTTGCCATAAGTTTTTTGATTTTGCTAATTTATACAAGATGTTTTTTGATTTGTTTATTAAGTAGGGACCAACTATCTTATCTGCTGTTAAATCTACTAAGTCCCAGTTATTTACTTTTTTTGAGTTTTTTAAGTAAAAATTATAAATTTCTTTTTGATTATTTTTGAACTGTTGTACCAAGATTAATAATGCTGCTAACCTTTCTTCATGACTCCTTGAATTAAGTAATATTTCTATATCTTTTAATTTTAGACTTGAGTATTTTATTGCTATCTTTCTAGTATTTGGCACTGTTAATCCTAGAAATGTATCTCCTTCTCCGTATTGTCCTGGTCCTGTTTTGAAAAAGTTTTGATATATTTTTGCTTTTTCTGGGTTAGCTTGTTTTTTTAGATCGTTTTTTAATTGAAATAGCATTTTTCACACCGAAGAACCAATGTTTCTCATTATCATGTTTGGGATTGCATTTCCAAATTTTATTAAAATACTTTAGATTGTATTTATGGTTTTTTCCAAAATATGGATCATAAAAATAAATAAATTTAGAATCTATTTTTTTTAATATTGAGTAATGTCCTATCTTTTCTTTAGGATAATAATAACAGATTATTAATATATATCTTTTTTTACTGAAATGTTTTAAATCTTCAATTGTTGAGTTTCTTTTAACAATGTAATTTAGTTTATATTGTTCAGCAACTCTTGAAAAATCTTTGTTGCTTGTACCTTTTATTTTATTGGTTTTAAGAATTTTAATTAATTGTTTTTCTGATTTTTTTATTCCTAGTTTTTCTAAGGACATTCTCATTACAGCTGGTCCGCAAGTCCATACAGTTTCTTGTTTATAGAATGGAAAAGTCATGGATCTAATAAATGTTATTGGTTATATAAATATTGTTAATGTAAGTTGTGTTATATCTCTCATTATATTATAGATATGAGACAAGAAACTATTACAATTCCAAAAGAAGAATATGAAAAATTGAAAATGAAGGCTGAAATAGCTGATGATGCAATCCTACAGTTAAAACTAAGTTTAAAAGATCTTAAATATGGGAGAGTAAGTGAGTTTTAGAGTCTTCTTAAATGTTCTAGAAATTCTTCCATATTTTTTTGAATAAAATCTATGATTTTCTGTTGATCTTTCTTGGGAACTCAAGGAGTTGTGCAACACAGAAAGTAGAACTGATAAGCAAACTAATCACTTATAATATTGACAGAATGTAATATTATTTATTGTTTATTTATGAGGGTTGCACCAAAGCAGAAACCCGAAAGATTTTTATAGTATATAAACTAGAATTAATGTATAAACTAAGATTAGTTAATATACAAAATGGCTACATTTACAATTTCAATAACGGAAGAATTGAAGAAAAGAATAGAGGAACATCCAGAAATAAACTGGGCAGAATACTTAAAACAGAGATTGGAAATTGTACTAAAACAACTAAAAAGAGTTCAGGAATTAAGGATTAAGGGAGAAATATAAAATGGCTTCTATAACTTTGTCTGTTAGTGAAGAGTTGAAAAGAGAATTAAAGAGTATATCCTGGGTTAATTGGAGCGAAATAGCAAGAGAAGAAACAATGAAAAAATTAATTTTTGAAAATTATATGAAAACAGGAGAGATTTCTGATGAAGAATGGGAGTTTTGTGATAGGATAGATTGGCATCCTGTAGATGAATTGCCTCTTAAAGAAGATTTCATAAAAAAACTTGAAAGTATAAAAAAAGAGAAACCTATAAAAGTTAAATCTATTTCTGATATATTTAAGAATTTAAAGTAAAATGTACAACACAGAAATAAAGCCCTCTTGCTTAGAGAGCATAGAAAAGCTTTGTAAGAAAAATCCTGTTCTGCGAAAGGCACTTGAAAAGAAAATGAATGAAGTCGTGCAAAATCCTTACCACTACAAACCTCTAAAATATGATTTAGCTGGAGAAAGGCGAGTTCATATAATGAAAAGTTTTGTTTTAAAATTTGAAATTGACGAAAACACTAAAACAGTTACATTTATCTTCTTCGGGCATCACGATGAAGCATATAAGAGATAAAAAGAGAGTTCTCTAAAATTGAATATAATCAGTGTTAGTTTCTCCTGAATACTTGGAAGGGTCGAGCGATAGCGAGAAAGTTTCTTCGCAGAGAAATTGAATATAATCTGCTGTTGGGAGATTTTTCTTGAAAAGAAAAACACGAGCTGACGCACTAAGCGTCCTCGTGAGTAAAAAATTATCTTTTGGTGGGGCGGAGGTGGAAGCTCCGCCAATAAATAGGAAAAATTATCGTACTATTTTGAGAAGTTAGGGTTGGGCGTACATTGTAAAGTTAGCGGTTGGTGAAAGCTTCAAAAAGCGAAAGAAGTATTGAATCAAATAGATGAAGATTTGGAAACAATAG
>JBBSWZ010000055.1:0-3055 GCA_038046025.1 Nanobdellota archaeon
TTAACAGATCCCATTAAACCACCATCTTTTATTTATAATTCAATTTATTAGATTATATTTAAACTTTACTATATTATTATCTTACAAATTCTACGTTATCTAGGCCTTCAAAATGCTTGTCTCCTGTTAAGAATTTTATATTATTTTTTATACTTAAGATATACCCTAAACAATCAACAAAACTTAAATCATCTTTTTTTCTTGAATGTCTATATCTTGTTGCTTCTATGCATTCTATTTTTGTGAAATTAACAATATTAAAGGATAATTTTTTGGCCCAATAATCAGCAGTTTTTCTATTATATTTATTAAGAAAGATCCAGTAGAGTTCTGTTAAATTTAAAATACCAGTAATAATTTCCTGCTCTTCATATTTTTCATAACTTTTATTGCCTCTAATAAGTTCAATTATTGAATATGTATCAAAGAAATAAATAATTATTCACCCCATAATCCTCTATCAATTTCTTTCATAAGCTCTTCGGTAGGTTTTTTAAATTGTAATTTACCAAAGATATCTTTTACTTTAGTAACATGTGGTTTTCCTATTTGTATAACTATCTTTTCTTCTGGTTTAATATTATTTTCTCTAACTATTTCTTTAGGTAATCTTATTCCTAAGGAATTTCCCCATTTTTTTGTTTTAACAATTATAGTTTCCATAGGTTATACATGTATAATATGATATATAAGCTTTTCTCTATAAAAAAGCTTTAGGGAAAATTATATAAACCCATAATTACTATATAAAAGAGGCTGCCACGAGAATACTCAATGGAGCTTACGATGACTATCAAGCTATGAGCTTGGGAGTTAGTGTTGCAGCCTATATTAAATTATTATTACACAAAATCATACAATAGAACAAGATTATTATTTTCATTAAAAATGTTAATAAAATTTTCATATTCATACTTAAAATTTAAGCAAAATTAAGCTTATTTAGGTCTTGTTCTAAGTATTGGGGGGAGTGATTGAAATGGGAAAAATTAGCCCAGTTTCATCTAAATATATAATCCATACTAATATTCAAATTGAAGGTGTGGTAGATAGGCCAGATGTTATAGGAGCAATATTCGGTCAAACAGAAGGATTACTTGGAAATGACTTAGAATTAAGAGAATTACAAAGATCAGGAAGAATAGGTAGAATTGATGTTAAATTAGATACTAAAGTGGGAAAAACAGAAGGAATAATTATAATTCCTAGTTCTTTAGATAAGACTGAAACAGCAATTATGGGTGCCGCTTTGGAAACAATACAGAGAATTGGACCTTGTAATGCAGTAGTAAAGGTTGAAAAAGTTGAAGATGTGAGAGTTTCTAAAAGAAATTTTGTTATTTCTAGGGCTAAAGAATTATTAAAGGAGCTAACAGAAGCCGTTTTGCCTGATAGTACTGAAATAACTGAGGAAGTCTCAAAATCTGTAAGAATGATGGGAATTACTGAATATGGGATAGACAGATTACCTGCAGGTCCTAGCATTGATGATTCTGAAGATATTATAGTTGTAGAGGGAAGAGCAGATGTTTTGAATTTATTAAAACATGGGATTAAGAATGTAATAGGAATGAATGGTACTAGTATTCCTCAAACTATAATTGAGTTAAGTAAGAAAAAAGTAATAACTGTTTTTGTTGATGGTGATAGAGGTGGAGATTTAATTATAAAAGAGCTGTTAGGTGTAGCTGAAATTGATTATGTAATTAAGGCTCCTGATGGTAAAGAAGTTGAGGAATTAGCTAAGAAGGAAGTACATAAATCATTAAGAGGAAAAGTAGCTATAGAACAAATAAAACTTGACTTAGAAAAGCAACCTGATGATAGAAGGATACAATCTAGACCTAGAATGAGTTATCCTAGAAGATTACAAACTATTTACCCTAGAAGATCAATGTTGACTATGGAACAGAAAACTGAGTTGAAGAGAATGCTTGATGACTTAATTGGAACCAGAGGGGCTTATCTTTTAGATCAAAATTTGGAGATTCTAGGTAAAGTTCCTATAACTGAATTAGTTCCAACAATCGGTAGTTTAAACTCTGTATTTGCTGTAATTTTTGATGGAGAGATAGATAATAACGTTATAGAAATGGCAGAGAAAGCTAATGTTAGATACTTAGTTGGGATGAATAGTAAGATAAATCAGAATGATACTAGAATTGAGTTATTAACAAGTCAAAGTTTATAAACAAAAAGTTTATATCTTATCTTGTTTTTTTATTTTTAAAAAGATGGTGAAAAAAAAGATAAGAAAAAAGAGAAAGTCTTCTAATAAAATAAGTAAAGAGAAAAAAGAGATTAATAACCTAGAGAAAGAAGCTAGCGAGTTAAATAAAAAATTAACTCAGGGTATTCTTCCGGCTATTGGTGCTGCTTTTAAGAAACCTGTGAAGAGCCTTTTAGAAAAAGCTTCTGGAACAGTCTTTTCAAGAAATGTTAGCAAGTTAACTGGGAATGGAAAAAAGAAAAAGAAAATTTTAGCAAAAATTTATAAAACAGGGAAGGAATTTACTAAGGAAAGTAAAATACTTGCGAGTAGAGTTACTATTAAAGCCCCAGAGGTTAAGAAACCAGATATAAAAAATAGATTTGTTTTCCAAAGCTTTTCAATAACTAGGACTATTATTACTTTAATTGTTTTAGGAGTGTTGTTTTTTAACTTGTATTATTTTGGTGTGTTTAAAGGGAGTTGTGATAGTAAAGTTTGTTTTGATGAGGCATTAGCTAGTTGTAGGCCTGTTAAATTTGATAGAGTTGTTGATAATAATTTTTATGAATATAATGTTTTTAGATCTTTAGGCGCTGGATGTAAATTAAGAGTTAGTGTTGATAAAGTAGCTCCTGGAAGTGCTCCAGATATTAGAGATTTATTAGAGAGTAAGTCAATGGAATGTGTAATTCCCAAGGCTATTTTAGAGAGGCAAGCTTATGATGATATTGAGAATGTTTTGGATTATTGTTCTGGTGAGTTAAAAGAGGGAGTTTTGCAATTAATAATTAAGAGAATGTATTCTTTAGTTATAACTGATTTAGATGAAATTGTGAAAGAAGC
>JBBSWZ010000056.1:0-1428 GCA_038046025.1 Nanobdellota archaeon
CAAATTAATTCATTTTTTAATGTAAAAATAGCTACAAAATCCCCTTTATTAATCTTATCATTTAACTTAGAAATACCAACAACATACAAATCAGCACCATGACATAAAGGATTTACTGTACTATCTAAAACCCAAATTTTTGGTAAATGTTCCACAGCATCCTCAAAAGGTTTTATTATTTTTTTAATCTCTTTTTCATTTCCTTCTTTATAAAATTCATAAGCATCTTTCAAATCATGCAAGCTTATCATATCTTTATCAGTAAAACTACCAACTTTAGTTCTTACAAGTTGTTTCATATGAGCGCCCATACTAATCTCTTTACCAACATCATGAACTAATTTTCTTATATAAGTGCCAGCTTCACAGCCAACTCTAAATAGAACATCTTGTCTATCAATTTCAATAATATCAATATAATAAATTTCCCTAATTCTTTCTTGTCTTTTTACAGCACTTCTCACAGGAGGTATTTGTTTAATCTTTCCAACAAAACCTTTCATAATTTTATGAATTTTGCTTTCAATAGTTTTATCATGTAAATACATCAAGCAAACATATTCCTTCCCAGATTTTAATAAAACTTGCACAATTCTAGTAGCTCTATCTAATGCAATAGGCAAACAACCTGTCACTTTAGGATATCACTCTTAATTTAATAAGTCTAGTGTCCCAGAGTGACCAGCACGTTTAATATTTAATATATTCTTAACATAATCAGAAACTTGATGACTAGTTGGTCCAGAAGGTTTGTTTATATTCACAACACCATACTTAATCAGTTCTTTAACAGTTCTATCTTCAGGATTCTTGCCAAACTTTGGATTAGTTTCTGCCGCCTTTTTAATTACTATCTTCCTTTTAATCTTTTCAAATGGTAATTTATCCATAATCTATTTTTTTAGCTCTTTCTTTTACTTTAGGTTTTTTATCTACCCTTCCATACCTCTGAAATTCTTTCTTTTTAACTTCATAACCCTTATCAATTTTCTCTAATTTTGGAATCTTTTTTTCTTCAATTTTCTTCTCTACTTTCTCAGGTTCCTTTTCTAAAACTTTTTCTTTTTCTGTTTTTTCTTCTTTAATATCTTCTTTAGGTTTTTCTTCTTTCTTAGTTTCTTTCTCTAAGGAGCCAGTTACTTTTTCTAATAATCCTTTTTTCTTTTCTTCTTTTTTCTCAAACTCTAAAAATTTCAGGTCTTTAGCACCAGCAAACTCAGCCTTCACAACATCTTTTTCTTTCACAGCTTTAACTAGGATATGGTGAGGAATATTTTTTCTTCCATGTTCTAATATTTTTTTATTTAAGAAAGGACCCAATTTAACATTATTTGATTTCATATGCCTTTGTAAGAATTCTCTAACTACTATAACCGCTTTATTAGCTCTTTTATATTTTGGAGCTTTTCTATATCCTTTCCTTAATGG
>JBBSWZ010000056.1:1528-5896 GCA_038046025.1 Nanobdellota archaeon
CATTTTAAACTTTTAATTTAGTCCTCCTCCAACTTCTTTTCACACTAGTATGTCTACCTGGATGAACTCTTCTGCCAATACCATAAATTTTAGGAACTGTCCAAAAAGGAGCCCATCTAGTTTGATTCCTCCTCTTAGTTAATCTATTTTTTTTTGCAACAGGTTTTACACGACTCATTTTCTATTAAATTTAAATTCCCTTTTATCTCCTTGTAATTTAATTAATACTTCCTTAAACTGATCATCACCTAAAACATCATTTAGATTTCCAACTTCAACATTTTGAACAATTAAAGCAGCAACTTGCAAAGCTTTCTCCGGATCTACCATTTTTATATTTCCAAATCTTTCCAATGCTTCACTATCTAAATATTTTTTAGCGGTTTCTTCAATCAAAGCTACTTGCTGTTGTAATTTTAATTTATTTTGACTATTCATTTTTCTTCTCTAAAATTTTTTCAGCCAAGTTTTTTCCGCCAGCACTTCCCAAATAGTTTTGCGATTGGGACTCATAGATAGATCGATTATGGGCTTCTAAAAATAGTTGTTTAACAATCTTATCTAAAAACCTCTTTCCTTTCCCGGTAATCATCCTACCTTTGTGAACCCCTTTCTCAACTTGCTTAACAAATTCAGCCTTTTCTAGCTGTTGTAATATAACTCTAATTATTTTTCCAGAACCTTTGTAAAATCTTTCAGGTTTATGACCTCTATTTTTTCTTCCACCATATTTGTTTTTTAATTTATTAGTCCCTATTGGTTTATCTAACATATACGTTTTTCTCAAAATTGAGGCAGCTCTAAAATACCACCAATCTTTCTCTGCAGGTTGTCTTTCTCTAGCAACACTAGTTTTAACAAACATAGCCCATTCAGGCATCTTCATAACTTCTAATTTTTTTAATTCAGCACTAGCTTTCTCAATCAATTCATTAGCATTTACATCAAATACACTTACCATTTTTTTTATTTTTACTGGGTTTTCTAAAAAACTCACACCTTGCGGTGCTAGATCAGCTAAATATAGCCAAGATATCTATTAGAAAGTGACTTTAAAAAGATTTCGTTTGTTACTAGTTGGTTATCAGATATTTTAATATATTGATTGGAATAATAAAAATTATATGCAATTAAGTAATCTTAAAAGAGGGACTATAAGTTTGATTGCTTCTATACCTCTATATCTTGGTAGTTGTGTTCCATCAAGTGAAATTGAAAGAACAGTAGAGGCAGTTATCGAAGATGTTGTTGAACCAGTTTTAACTGGAGAACCTCCTAGTTTTATCCCAGATTTTCCACCATATGTTCCAGAGGAGCCATTACCTACAGGAAATGATCCTTACCCTAAACGTATTGTTGAATGGGATGATTCAGACAATGTGAATCATTTAATTGAAAAAAAATGTAATGATTCCGGGTATACAACTATTAGAGGAAGTGGTAGTCTTAATGCAGTTGTTAATGCTATACTATTAGAGTATGATCATAAGATAAGAGAAAATATAGGAGCAAAAAATGATGTGCATCTAGAATTAGAAGGTGATTATTCTGATTCTGGCTCAGACGGTCCAATCTCTTTTGGTGTTTATCTGGCATTAAGAAAAGGATTAGTTTTTAAATCACAAAATAAAAAAGAATTTAGTGGATGGGAAAAATATTCTTTCTTTCCAATTTGGGAATTCAATGGATACCTTGGTCCCAATTCTCTAGATTTTGAGGTTAATAGTGCTTTACAAGAAGCATGGGAAGAAACATCACTTTTGGCAATATTAAACCATGGCAATAATCCTTTAAAAGTTAAATGTTTAACTACAGATAATCAAGAACCAATACAACAACCAGGAGGAATTTGTAATACTGATTATATAGGAGAATTTCATGACAATTTTCTTGATTGCATAGTAGGTTGTAATCCTCCATCTGGTTGGTCTTTAGTGTATGAAACAGGTTGCGGAGCTTTATGGGAAATTAGACCTTCTGTTTCTACATCAGCACGATTAGAACTAATTGGATCTCATACTAATTTTACTCCTACACTTGATGATTATATTGATAGAATCCTAACAACTAATCAAGGAGCTATCTTAAATGAAAAAAGTGTAGTTACTTTAACTTCAGGTCAAATTGGTGCACTATATGATATCCTTGTTCCAGGTATTAGAAGAGTAAGGGGAATTATAGTTCGTCGTGAGACTATAGGAGAGGATCTATTTGTTTCCACACTTAAAGCTGAAACATCATCAAGAGATTTGGTTGATGAAAACACATTCGGACAATTTAGTAGTAGTATCGAACAAGCACTTGAATCTTTTTGCATTGAAGAATAATTATTTAAACTTCCACTTAACTCCAGTTCTAGTATCCTCTAAAATTACCCCCCCTTTATCTAATTTTTCTCTTATTTTATCAGCTCTATCCCACTCTTTATTTTTTCTAGCTCTTTCTCTTTCTCGAATTAACCTTTTAATCCCTTTGTCTATTTTATCCTCTTTTAAACTTAAAACATTAAATACCTTATCAAACTCTAAAACCAAATCATAACTTTTCTTCCCACCACCATTTTTATAAACTTCTGTAATAAAATTAAATATAACAGCCCATGCTCTTGGAGTATCAAAATCATCATCCATAGCCTCTATAAAATCTTCTTTAGCTTTCTTAATTAATTTCAAATCATCTTTAGCCTTACTTTTTTTCAAATTTCTCATAAAATCATTTATTCTTGCTAATGCATTTTTGCTTTGTTCTAAAACACCATAAGAAAAATTGATAGGTGTTCTATAATGATTAGAAGCAAAAAAATATCTTAAAACTTTTCCATCATATTTTTCTAATGCATCTCTTATAGTAATAAAATTCTTTAAACTTTTACTCATTTTTTTCTTATCAATATTTAAAAATCCAGTATGTAACCAATACCTAACCAAAGGTTTTTTTTCAGAAATAGATTCCATCTGCGCAATTTCTGCTTCATGATGAGGAAATATCAAATCAATTGCCCCGCCATGGACATCATACTGGGGTCCCAATTCTTTTTCAGTTATAGCAGTATCCTCTATATGCCAGCCAGGACGACCCTTTCCCAAATCAGATTCCCAACTTGGTTCATCCTTCTTAGAAAATTTCCACAAACAAAAATCACCAGAATTTCTTTTTTCTTTATTTTCATCTATCCTTGAAACTGCATCTTCCTCTTGTTGATTAGTTCTCTTTGCCAATTTACCATAATCTTTGAATTTTTTCAAATCAAAATAATACCCATCTGAAATTCTATAAGCAATTTTTTTATCTAATAATCTTTTTACTTGATTTTGAATCTCTTTAATATAGTCTGTGGCTCTTGCAAATTTAGTAATTGAGTTAACATCTAATCTATTCATATCTCCATGATATTCTTTCTCATATTTTCTAGAAACCTCTTTCCAATTCTTATTAGTTTCATTAGCCTTTCTTATTATCTTGTCATCAATATCAGTTACATTTTGCAAATAAAAAACATCATATCCAGAATATCTCAAATATTTAACAATAATATCAAATTGGATGTAAGTTTTGGCATGCCCAATATGAGCATTATCATAAGGGGTTAAACCACAAACAAATAAATTTACTTTTTTATCTTTAATAGGTTTAAATACATCTTTCTTTCTTGTTAATGTATTATAAACTTTTAACATATTAGCAATAAGAAGAAAAAGAAGGTTTTTATAATTTTTGGGATTAGCCTGTTATCTGTATAGTTACTGTTTGAGAATCTATAGGATCTGTTTGACCAGATAATGTTAACTTCAATCGTAGCATATACCTCCCTATAGTGGCTGTACTCGAGGTTGGTTTTATAAAGAATCTTAATTCTTCACTTTCAGCTACACCTAATGATACAGCCTCATATTTTTGTGGACTAAACCAAGAGAGTATTTGTAATTCCTGACTACCAGCAGGAGCTATTATATTTCCCCCTTCTTTTACAACAATCCATTCTAATTTATATATATCATTTGCAGTAGCACCTACACGTACATTTTTTATTATTGTTTCATAATCTACTTCTTCACCAATTTCTAATTTAAGTAGAGAAGTAGGAACATTTATGAAATCATCACTTTCTGAGAATATTTCCCTTATTTTTTCATCACTAAAACCAACTATCTGCTTTCTTTGTTCTTCTAAATCTTGAAAATAATTATACACAAAACTTAAACCTAAAGTCAACAAAGTTATACCAATAACAACTACAACTATAGTTGTAATAGAAAGTTCTAAAGCTCCTCTTTTTCCATTATACATAATTTATACACCTCTATTTATTAATATTTAAACCTTTTTATTAAATTTTACAGTAAAACCCATTAATATATCTTTCTATAA
>JBBSWZ010000056.1:5996-9236 GCA_038046025.1 Nanobdellota archaeon
AAAGCCAATAAAACCCAATTTAAAAACGTTTCGACCAAAAGTTATTTAAAATTAATTTTAAGAGGTATTCTTATGCAATTACCAAAAAACTACGATTTTAAGAAATCAGAAGAAAAATGGAAAAAATATTGGAATAAAAATAATATATACAAATTCAATCCAAAATCAAAAAAACCAGTATTTTCCATAGATACTCCTCCACCAACAATATCAGGGAATATCCATATGGGTCACGCATTCTCATATACTCACACCGATATAATTGCAAGATACAAAAGAATGCAAGGATTCAATGTATTCTATCCATTTGGTTTTGATAACAATGGATTACCTACAGAGAGATTAGTAGAATCTGAAAAAAACATAAAAGCAAATAAAATGCCAAGAAAAGAATTTAACAAACTATGTTTACAAGTTTCAAAACAATACGAAGATAAATTCAAGGAATTTTGGGGGGATTTAGGATTAAGTGTAGACTGGTCATTACTTTATTCAACTATAGAACCAAGAGTTCAAAGAATCAGTCAATATTCCTTCTTAGAATTATACAAACAAAAAAGATTATACAGAAAAGAAGCCCCGACTATTTGGTGCCCGGAATGTCAAACAGCAATTGCTCAAGTAGAATTGGAAGATAAAGAACTAAGTTCAACATTCAACGATATCTTATTTGAAGTAGAAGGAAAACATATAAAAATTGCAACTACAAGACCAGAATTACTTCCAAGTTGTGTAGCAATTTTTGTTCATCCAGATGATAACAGGTATACAAACTTAATTGGAAAAAAGGCAAAAGTTCCATTATTCAATTACAAAGTCCCCATAATAGCTGATAAAAGAGCAGATCCAGAAAAAGGAACAGGTATTGTTATGTGTTGTACTTTTGGTGATCTAACAGATATAGACTGGTTTTATGCTCACAATCTGCCATTAAAAATTTCAATAAAAAAAGATGGAACAATGGATAAGATTGCACAAAAATATGAAGGGCTTCCAATAAAAGAAGCAAGAGAAGAAATAATCAAAGACCTAGGAAAAGCTAAATTATTGACCTCACAAAAACATATCAAGCATTCTGTTAATGTACATGAACGTTGTAATACAGAAATTGAATTTCTAGTTACAAAACAATGGTTTATAAAATATCTTGATCTAAAAAAAGAATTTCTGAAATTAGGTTCTAAATTAAATTGGTATCCAAAACACATGAAAGTTCGTTATGATAACTGGGTTAACGGATTACAATGGGACTGGTTAATTTCAAGACAAAGATATTTCGGAATACCATTCCCTTTATGGTATTGCAAAAATTGCCATGAAGTTATCTTAGCAGATGAAAAACAACTGCCAGTAGATCCAATACAAGACAAACCTAAACAATGTAAATGCGGATCAAAAGAGTTTACCCCAGAAAAAGATATTATGGATACATGGGCCACTTCATCATTAACACCACAAATAAACATGAAATACACAGAAGATGAAAAATTCTTCAAAAAACACTTCCCATTAACATTAAGACCGCAAGCTCATGATATAATTACTTTCTGGCTATTTAACACAGTAGTTAAATCATATTTACATAACAAAAAATTACCTTGGAAAGATGTTATGATTTCAGGACATGGTCTAGATCCAAATGGTAAAAAAATGTCTAAATCTAAAGGGAATATAATTAACCCAATTGATTTATTAGAAAAATATCCAGCAGATGCAGTAAGATTTTGGGCAACAGGTTCAAAGTTAGGAGATGATCTACCATATAAAGAAAAAGATGTTCATACAGGACAAAAAACAAATACTAAATTATGGAACGCATCTAAATTTTCATTCATGCATCTAAAAGATTTCAAAACAAAACCAAAAAAATTAGAAGCTTTCGATTCCTGGATATTATCAAAAATAAATAAAATTATAAAATCAAGCACAGAGTCATTTGAAAAATATGAGTATTCAAAAACAAAATCAGAAACTGAAAACTTTTTTTGGAATGTTTTTGCTGATTTCTATTTAGAAATAATAAAAGATCGCCTATATAACCCAGATAAAAGAGGGAAACAAGGAAGACAATCAGCCCAATATTCTTTATACACCACCTTACTAAATATAACTAAGTTACTAGCTCCGATTATGCCATTTATAACAGAAGAAATCTATCAATTATTTTTCAAAAAAACAGAAAAGGAAAAATCAATTCATATTTCTTCTTGGCCAAAATATGATAAAAAATTAGAAAATAAAGATATAGAACAATCAGGGGATAAAGCAATAGAAATAATTAGAAAAGTAAGACAATTTAAAACAAAGAATGGAAAGTCTCTAAAGATTCCAATAAAACTAACAATAGAAAAGGAACTTGAAAAAGAATTAAAACCTTTCCTGGAAGATATAAAAGCAGTAACGACTGCAGAAGAAATCAACTTCTCAAACCAATTCTCAGTTTCACTATAACAAATATTTATATAGACTCTTCTATATTTATTTAACTATGGTCTCAACAAAAGAAAAACAACAAATAAAGAAATTCATTAATGAACTAAGTTTAATTAGAGGACGCCATACTGAGCTAGTTTCAGTTTATATTCCTGCAGATTATGATTTAAATAAAATTATTCAGCATTTACAACAAGAGCAAGGTACAGCAAGTAACATAAAAGATGCCAAAACAAGATCTAATGTTCAAGGATCATTAGAAAAAATGATTCGTCATTTAAGATTATTTAAAAAGACTCCAGATAATGGGTTAGCTGTTTTTGCAGGTAACAAGTCAGAGCAAGATAATAAAATTGATATCCAAGTTTGGTCTATAGAACCTCCAGAACCACTAAAAACTAGGCTATATAGATGTGATCAATACTTCGTAACAGATTTATTACAAGATATGCTAGAAACTAAAGAAATTTATGGTTTAATAGTTATGGATAGGAGAGAAGCAACTGTTGGATTATTAAAAGGAACCCAAATTCATGTTTTAACGAAAATGACTTCAGGTGTTCCAGGAAAAACAACTAAAGGAGGACAATGCATTGGATTCAGAACCTTAGTAAATAATGGGAGTTTAATAGAACTAAAAAATATAAAAGTAGGTGATAAAATAGAAGGATGGAACTTTGAAGAAAAAAAGATTATAGATTCAATATGTTTAGATAAATGGACTGTAAAAAAAAAGAGCTATTATAAAATTAAAACTAAAGACCAAGAAGTTATCTGCTCCAAAGACCACATATTTTTTACAAAATC
>JBBSWZ010000056.1:9336-14875 GCA_038046025.1 Nanobdellota archaeon
AAAGAAAAAAGTAGGTTATCAATAACTTTAAAAATAATCACCACATCCTCTAATATATGCAAGAATCATTAAAGAAACAGATAGAAGCAATTCTATTCACATTAGGCAAATTTGTAGCGCCAGAAGAATTAGCTAAATACCTAGAACCAGCTTCAGTACAAGAAATAAAAAAAACCTTAGAACAATTACAACAGGAATATGAAGAAAAAGATTCAGCTTTAATACTGCATCAACAAGATAACTTATACAAATTAAATATAAAAAAGGAATTTGGTTTCTTAACAAATAAACTATTATCAGACACAGAGATGGATTCTCCAACAACTAAAACTTTAGCTATAATCGCTTGGAAATCACCAGTAACCCAATCAGAAATAATAAGACTAAGAGGCAATAAAGCATATGACCATATTTCACATTTAAAAGATTCAGCTTTAATTTCCACAGAAAAATATGGTAGAACAAGGATGGTAAAATTAACCCCTCATTTTTACGATTACTTTGATATTTCAGAAAAAGAACTTAAGAAAGAGTTATCTAAATTTGATCAAAAGGACATACAAAAGGTACTGTCAGAACTACCAAATCCATTTATTATAGAAGAAACACAACAAAACTTAAAAACACCAGAAGACAAATAAAGCCCTATAAACAGGAGGACATATGGAGTTCATTACTGGACTATATCTATTTGTAATTATAATCTCTATCTATTTATATTCATTATTTCTATTACTTTTATTCAAAAATAAAAAGGGATTATTTACACACAATTTATCAAAAGAAGATTTACCAACAGTCTCAATTTTAATTCCAGCATATAATGAAGAAAAAACAATCGCAGGAACCATACAATCAGTTATAAACCTAGATTACCCAAAAGAAAAAAAAGAAATAATAGTCCTAAATGATGGTTCAAAAGATAATACAGATAAAATCGCACGTAATTTCAAAGATATAAAGGTTATAACAAAACTTAATTCAGGAAAAGCTGATTCTTTAAATTACGGAATCAGCATAGCAAAAAATGAATATATAGTAGTAGTAGATGCAGATTGTTATCATGAAAAAGATGCATTATTAAAAGTTATGAATTGTTTCAAAGAAGATCCAAATATAGAGGCAGTTACAGTAGCAATTAGAGTAAAAAACCAAGAAACTCTACTAGGAAAATTACAATATGTAGAATATACAATAATATCATGGGCCAGAAAGCTTCTAGAATTTTTAAATTCAGTTTACGTTACTCCAGGTCCACTAAGCGTCTACAGAAAAAAAACATTAGAAAGACTAGGAGGATTTGACAAAAATAATTTAACAGAAGATATTGAACTTGCATGGCGCATCCTTAGAAATAACCATAAAATCAAGATGTGTTTATCCGCACGCGCTTACACAATAGTCCCTGAAACATTAAAACAATGGTGGCATCAACGTTTAAGATGGGATATTGGCGGTTTACAAACCTTTGCAAAACATAAAGACACTTTAGGAAAACCAAACTATGGGATGCTAGGAGTTTGGGTAGCACCATTTTATTTAAGCTCTTTCATCTTAGCAGTTCTGGGTTTTATTGTATGGACATATATCTTAGGGAGAAAATTCATAACAAAAATATTATCATATTTTTATTCAATATCAACAGAAAGCTTCATCTTACAAGTTAAAGAGTTACATTTAACTCCTTCAATATTTACTATTTTTGGGGTCTTACTCATTTTAACTTATCTAATTTATATAACCTTTGCACTAAAAATGATGGATCCTGGTAGAATTCCCACAAAAAGGAAAGCTACTGTAGTGCTCTATATGTTTTTTTACTTAGCCCTCTACCCTTTAGTATTTATCCAGTCTCTCTACATGTTCTTTTTTAATAAATCATTCAAATGGTAGTTCAGAAAGATGTTTTTTGGAAAGCGGCTATAATAACAGCCATAGTTTTTATACTTGGAGTCTCATTAGGAATATTATTAGAATCTTCTAGAGTTAAAGAAATTAGAGACGAATATAAAACAGTAGAAGTAGAATGGGCAGATGCAAAACTACAAAGTAGCCTATTCCAGGTGCTAAGTCCTAAATTTTGTGAAGCATCAATCCAAGAAAACCTAAACTTTGCTGATAAAGTTTATGAAGAAGGTCTAAAAATTGAGCGTTATGAAGACGCAAATAGATTAAGCAATGAAGACAGTCTGTTATATGAAAAGCAACGTTATACATTATTTAAACTAGAATTCTGGCTAAATAGCATAAATTTAAAAGAAAAATGCAACGCTAACTACACAAATTTAGTCTATTTCTATTTGGATGATCCTTCATTAACAGAAAGACCAAAGCAAGATACTCTTTCAATAATATTAAAAGAGTTAAAACAAAAATACGGTCAAGAAATAATGCTAATACCTATTCCACTAGACTTGGATATAGCCACAGTTAATGTAGTCAAAACAGCTTATAACATCTCAGTAGCACCAACAATTTTAATAAATGAGAAGATAAAGCTTGAAGGATTATATAGTCAAGAAGAAATAGAAGAAATAATTCAAAATGAACAAGGAAAAACAAATTAAGATAATTTATATCATAGGAATTTTATTATTTATTCTCTTTGCATTTTATGCTTATTCCTCTAATGTTAAAGAATACATAAATGATTCAATAATCCTAATAATATTATTATCAATAATTTATTTCTTAAGAAAACAATTTAACCTATCTTCTGCAATATTTATAATATTAATCTTAGCAATGGCTTCCCATGATGCAGGAGTTTTTGGTTTCTATAGTAATTCACCAATACCAATTCAATACGACCATTTTACTCATTTTATTGGAATGTTTGCTGTTTCATTATTAATATTTAATTTATTCAAAAAATACTTCTCAAGTAGCAAATTAAACAATGTTTTAATATTAATTATGGTAATATTAGCTTCCTTAGGAATAGGCTCATTAATAGAATCAATAGAATACCTAGGATTTCTAAAATTTGGGACAGGTCCAGGGCTATTAAAATTTGGTGGTCTAGGAGATACAATCACAGAAGAAACTTTAAGAGACATAGATCTAATTGGTGGTGGTTGGATCAACACAATGGAAGACTTAATATATAACTTTTTAGGAGCTTTTCTTGGTACAATATTAATGTATGTCTTAAATAAAAATGCTTCCAAATCTAAAACCATGTGAAATGTGTGGCAAACACGATAATCTAACTGATATTATAATAGAAGGGTCTTCATTATCTGTTTGTAAAAACTGCGTTAAATATGGTTCAGTAATAATAAAAAAACCAACCACGCTTCAAGAATTAAAACCTATTAGGAAAAAACCAAAATTAGAGGAGGAAAAGGAATTTATCTCACCAGAATATCCAGAAAGAATTAAAAATGCTCGTGAGCGTTTTAATTTAAAACAAGAAGAACTTGCCCAAAAAATAGCTGAAAAGGAATCTGTTATCAGACAACTTGAATCAGGTCATTTAAAACCGAATTTTTCATTAACAAAAAAACTAGAACAACATTTAAAGATAACTTTAATAGAATCACATGATAAAGAAAAAAACAAAAAGGAGCAAAAAATAGATTTCACAGATTCATCAATAACCGTTGGTGACCTAGTGAAGTTTAAGAAAAAATGATAAAATCTAAAAAACAATTAGAAGTTATATTATCTAAATTAAAACAAGTTGAATCTCCAAAAGTAGAATTAGAGCAATATCCAACACCAGGTATTCTTGCAGCCCAAGTTTTATGGCACGCCTATATGAATGATGATATAAATGGTAAAATAGTAGCTGATTTAGGTTGTGGTAATGGGATATTAGGAATTGGAGCAAATTTATTAGACTCTAAAAAAACATTTTTTCTAGATTCAGATCCATCTTCATTATTAATAGCTAAAAATAACTTTAATGATTTAAAATTACAAAATGGAGTTTTCTTAAAAGAACAAGTTCAAAATTTCAATGAAAAGGTTGATACCATAATCCAAAATCCACCGTTTGGTGTTCAAAATCAACATGCCGATCGTGAGTTTCTAAAAAAAGCTTTTGAAGTTTCAAATAAAATTTATTCATTCCATAAAATAGAATCAAAGAATTTTATAGAGGCATTAATTAGAGACACTAATTTTAAACTAAAAGTTATTCTAAAATTTGAATTTCCTCTAAAAAACACACAACATTTTCATGACAGAGTTGTTCATATTGTAAAAGTAGGTTGCTTTATCCTAAAACGAAACCTTTAAAAAACAAGGATACTGGAGTTCATAAGAACCTGCAGGGGGTTCTTATTATGGAATTAGAAGTCATAAACTCATCAAAAAACAAATTAAAATTTAAGCTAAAAGGAGAAACACACACTTTCTGTAATGCCATAAATAATGAACTTTGGAATGATAAAGACGTAAAAGTAGCCGGTTATAGGATTGAACAATCATTAGAAGAAGAACCAATTTTTATATTAGAAACAGAATCAAAAGAACCAAAGAAAGTATTACAAGACGCAATCACAAGATTAAGAAAACAATTCAAGGAAATTGAGTCGAAATTAATTAAAACTATAAAATAAAACCAAACATTTATTAACATATTTCTTTAAAAGTTTTTTATGTCATCAATAAGAAAAATCTGGAACTTTATTTGGTATGACAATTCATTATTTTCATGGATTGTGAATATAATTTTAGCTTTGATCATAGTAAAATTTATTATTTATCCAGGTCTAGGTCTAATTTTTTCAACTTCACATCCATTAGTGGCTGTAGTTTCCAGCTCAATGGAACATAATAATCAAAATTTTGATGATTGGTGGTTATCTAATAGGGGATGGTATGAAGAAAATGGAATCACAAAAGATCAATTTGAGAAATTTAGATTTAAAAATGGTTTCAATAAGGGGGATATTATGGTGTTATTTGGTTCTGAAGACATTAATGTTGGTGAGGTTATAGTTTATAACGGCGGAAGTACATATCCCATAATCCATAGAGTTGTTGATGTCACTAATTCAGAGATCACATTAAAAGGAGATAATAATAAAGATAAAGATCCTTCAACAGTTTCAAATTCAATTGGCAAAGCAATCATAAGAATCCCATTTTTAGGTTATGTTAAGATATTGTTTGTAAATTTAATCATAAATCCATTGCAGAAATTATTAATTTAGATAACAGTAATGTTTATATAATAGTAACTTTATTAAAAGACAAAATTCCAAGAGGTGATTAAAATATTCTGTCAACGCTGTGGTTCAATTTTATTGCCCCAAAAAAAAGGTAGAAAAACAGTATTGGCTTGTTCTTGCGGCTACAAACAAAAAAATAATTCTTCCATTACAATAAAAGAAGAAGTTAAGGAGCAAAAAATAGATAAAATAGAGGTTATAGATAAAAAAGTTGAAACACTACCTAAAACAAAAGAAGAATGTCCTAAATGTAAACATCACGAAGCTTATTATTGGTTAACTCAAACAAGATCAGCAGATGAAGCAGCTACAAGATTTTTTAAATGTACTAAATGTAATCATACTTGGCGTCAATA
>JBBSWZ010000057.1:0-5200 GCA_038046025.1 Nanobdellota archaeon
TAACTACTAATTATATAGATAATAAAATTGGAAATGGTTTATCATGTTTAGATAGAGTTCATACTAAATTTTATTTAGATGTTTCTGGTGGACAAGCTGCTGGTAATTATCAAAACTCATTAGATTTTAAGGTTGTCCCAACAGGGGTAACTCCTTAATTATGAACCAAAAGGTTTTTATATAAAAAAGTAAGGTTTTAATGTATGAATAACAGTAATATGGTTATTATAGTGGCTATTGTGATTATTGCGTTAATTGCACTTTCTTATCCTAGTTTTGTTGAAATGGGTACTAATGTAATAACTGGTAAACAAACTCAGGTTACTGTTGCTTCTAGTGCTAATATTCAAAATTATTTTGCAATAGCTGTATCTTCAACTTTATCAAGTCCTGGTATTGTATGGAGTAATATTGTGTCCTTACCAGTGACTGATCTTAATGCTGATGGTAATGTACCTACTGGATCTACTCAATATTTTACAACTGTTTCAACTGATTCTAATGTGAATGTTGCTTTTTGTATAAATGCTAATCAACCGTTAACTTCTGGTGTGAATACAATACCATTAACTAATTATGAATGGGATAGTGGTCTAGTTGCAACTGGTCTTGGTCAACCTGTATTGCCTGGTGTTGCAATGCCTCAGAGTCCTGTATTTGGTGCTGCAGATACTAATATTGCTCCTGGCAGCAGTGATTATTTTAGATTCTGGCTGACTGTTGCTGGTAGTCAAGCTGCTGGTTTATACACTAATCAGATTACCTTTAAAGGAGTTCAGACAGGTAATGTATGTTAGTTGGAGATTAAAAAGAGGAAAATGAAACTTAGAGTTGTAATCTTATCTTTATTGATAATTTTAATAATTATGCCAGCAAGTTTAGCTTTGAAGGGTGTTGGTATTAAGTGGTCAAGTGAATCTGCTATTGTTGAAGAGGAATCTACTACTTGTTTAGATTATGGACTTTATAATCCATGGGATGAGGCTATTAATGCTGAGTTAGGTGTATCTGAAGAATTGCAAGAAGTAATTACTGTTAAAGAAAGTGAAACTGTTTTTTTAAATGCATTTAAACCTAGTAGTGATGCTGTACCTGTTCAGTTATGTTTTAAAGTTCCTGAGGTATATGAGGATGACTGCCTTATAGCAGGATTTTTATGTGAGCAAACTTGTGACTTGGGTGAAATTTCTTTTAAAGGTGATGTAGTAGCTACTGGAAAGGGAACTGATGTTAGTGGCTCAAGTGGTTCAAGTGCAACTGTTGCTGCTTCTGTGCCTTTAGAATTAATAGTCAACTGTGAAGAGCGTGAAAGAAGTTATGTAGATCTTTATATTGCAATATTGATACTTGTACTAATAATAATTGGAGTTGTTTTCTATAAAAGGAAATCAAACTATTAGTTAGATTAATATAAAAGTTATTCTTTATTTTTTATATGGAAAGAAGAGGCGTTAGTGATTTAGTTAGTATTATAATCTTAATTTTAATCATTATTTTATTAGCTGGATTTGTTTTTGTAGTTTTTGATGTTGAGAAGTATTTATTTACAATTGAGGATGATTTATGTAAAGATGTTGAAATAGTTGTCTTAGATGCTTGCTATAATGATGAGTTTATTATTATTGAAATTGAAAATAAAGGAGTGGAAATAAACAATGGTTTTTTATTTAAATTATTTGGAAATGAGGTTTATGAAGTTCCAAGTCCTCCTTTGACTAATTTAAAAGGATTTGGGATTGAAGGGATTGTATTGCCATATGAAGACTTTGTTGGTGAGATAAATAAAGTTTTAGTTTTTCCTAAGATAAAAACTTCTGATGGAGTAATTGTTTGTGAAAATAAAGAGGAATATAATGTTGTTAGATGTTAGATTAGTTAGAATTTTTTTATTTTTTTTGATTTTTATATCTGGGATTAGTTTTGTTTATGCTGGGGCTCAAGTAATTTTTAGACCTGACAATTTAGTTGATCCTGGAAATGAATTAACAATTGAAATAAGGCCTGATAGTGCAGGTGTTTTTAAGTATGTTTATGTTTATGATAAAAATGAGATATTACAAGATGTTATTATCCTAGAGAATTGTATTGATTTTGTTTGTAATGGAAATACAAGGATAAGGTATAATATTCCTTTAGATTGGTTTGGTGATTATTATTTAATGGTTTATGATTACAGTATTAATGATTATGTTAGGGGGGATTTTATTGTTGGTTCTGGTGAGTTTTTTGATAGAAAATTAAATTGTAATAGATGTAGCGATCATAGAGTTCCTGAGTTAACTGGTGTTAATATAACTGTTATTGCTAGTGGTTTTTCTGGAAATATTGATTTAGTTGATTATTTTGAGAATGATTTTACTGTTGTGGATGCTAATGGTGGAGTTGTTAGTAGTGTTGATTCTAGATTTGATAAAATAACTTGGAATGTTAATATGCAAAGCTCTATTAGTAGAACTTATACCTTAAGAAGCCCTGCTGTGACTAATCCTAATAGTAAATATGTTTTTTATACTGAATTAGTTGGTAGAAGTGAAGATTGGTTAGTTATTGTTGCTGATGCTAGTAATGTTGTAGAGGAGTTATTACCTATCTTTCATGTTAATACTAAATTGGGAAATCAATTAACACAACAAGAAGTTGATTTGATTAGAACTGATGATAATTTATATTTTAAGATACCAAAAAGTAATACTTTGCAATCAGAATTAGAAGACCATGTTTTGAATGCTGATGTTATAAATAATGCTTATTGTGATTTATTTTATTATACTGATGCTGGTTTTAACAGAAATGTTGAATTTCAAGTTTTAAGTAGTATAAATGGATTAGTTATTGATAGTATTTTGATTCCTGAATCAACTGCTGAAAGTATAATTAGTCTAATTGATTTACAAAATAAAGGATTAATTGCTAGTTATTTAGATACTTTGTTTGTAAAAGTCATAAATAATGAAAGAGGAAAACAAGGCAAATCTGTTTTTGTTGATAAAATTAGATGTATTGTTGATTATGGGGTTGCTTCTAGTTTAGATGTTACTGCTTCAAATGAATTGGGACAAGGTCTTTTATGGGATATTCAAGAGTTACCTGTAAGTGAGCAAGATGCAATTGGTAATAATGGTCAAGCTGAAACCTCTTATTTTATAGATGTAAATTCAGAAGGTACTAATGTTGATGTTTATTTGAGAGGGAGTAGTGATTTAATATTTGGAACTGAAAGAATATTATTACAAAATGAAAAAGTAAGTTATTCTACTGTTGATAGTACTTTAAGTGGGGCTAACAAGAATATTATAACTACTAATTATATAGATAATAAAATTGGAGAAAATTTACCAGCTGGTAGTAGAATATATTTAAAATTCTATTTAACTATACCAATAGATCAGAAAGCTGGTGATTATTTAAACTTTATAGAGATTACTGCTGTTCCAACTGGCGTTTTACCTTAAAGTCAAATCAAAAGGTTTTTATATAAAAAAGTAATGTTTTAATGCATGAATAACAATAATATGATTATAGTTGTATTATTAGTTGTTGCAGTTTTAATTGTTATTTCTTATCCAAGTTTTATTCAGGAAGGTACTAATCTTATTACTGGCAAACAAGTTCAACAAGGATTACAAATTCCAAGTCAAGCAAGTGTTGCAAAAAGAATTGCTTTAGTTGAATCAGCTACTTTAGGTGGTGGAATTGTTTGGACTGGTTTAAATCCTGGAGATGTTAATATTAATGCTAATGGTAATGATGATGGTTTAGGAAATACTCAATATAATATCTTAGTTCATCCTAGTACAAATGTTCCTGTTGATTTCTGTATAGGTGCTGATGGTAATTTAGTTGGTGTTGGAGATCCGTTACAAAATATTCCATTAAATCCTAATTACCAATGGGATAGCGATGTAACGGCTATAGGTCCAATCTTAGCTAATGCACAGGTTATGCCTATACCTACTGATCCTGCTCCAAATTTAGAGTCAGGAAGAGAAATTACAAGAACAAATAGGATATATTTCAGGTTTTGGCTAAGTGTTCCTACCGGACAAGCTGCAGACACTTATCAGAATAATATTGATTTTTTAGGGATTGAGGGTGATGGAAATTCATTAACTGCGCCCGTATGTCCATAGTAAAGAAAGAGGTAATATGAAATTTAGAGTAATAATATGTTTTTTAATAATGATTTCTTTAGTTATGCCAGCAAGTTTAGCAGGTGTTAAATGGACAAGAGAAACTGCGTATGAAGAAGAAGGAAGTAGTTTTTGTATTGAATATGGAATATATAATCCCAGAGATAAAGATGTTAATGTTGATTTAAGCGTAACAGAAGATTTACAGGGATTTTTAGATAATAATCCTGGAACTATATTAGTAAATGCAAATACTGATGATGGGAATGCTGTACCTGTTCAGTTATGTTTTAAAACTCCTAAAATTTATGAAGAAGATTGTTTAATTAGTGGTATCTTATGTGAACAAAGTTGTGATTTAGATGAAGTTAGTTATGAAGGTAATGTAATTGCAACTAGTTCTGGTGCTGCTGGTGCTGGAAGTGGTTCTGGTGTTAGTATTGCTGAAGCTGTTCCTTTACAAATAAGGATTAAATGTAATGAACACGGAAGGGATTATATGCCTGTTTATATTGCTGTTTTAATCATAATATTAATTATTATTGCTATAGTGTACTATAAAAAAATGTCTCCAGAAAGTCAAGTTATTAGTTAAATGAAAAAACTAACTTATCTTTTTTTAATCGTTTTATTAAATGTTGGCTTAGTTTATTCTCAAAATATAGAAGTGCCTAGTAGTGCTACTGTAGTTGGTTGTGGTGATGGTTTTTGTAGTAGTGAAGAAGATTGTAATAATTGTAGAGTAGATTGTGGTGAATGTTTTACTGGTGAAAGCACTCCTTCTGGTGGTGGTGCTGGTGGTGGAGGGAGTAGATATAGAAATGAAACCCCTGCTGAAGTTATAGAACCTAAACCGCCTAAAATTTGCGAAGAATATTGGATATGTGATGAATGGAGTAATTGTGTTGACCATATACAAATTAGAGAATGTTATGATCTAGAAGAGTGCGATACATTAGATTTTAAACCTAATGAAGAAAGAACTTGCGGTATTGTTTTTTTACAACAACCTCCTATAAGAGAAGAGTTTAATTTCTATCCTTTTTTTATTTTATTAGTTTTATTGATAA
>JBBSWZ010000058.1:0-4152 GCA_038046025.1 Nanobdellota archaeon
ATTCCTATACTCAAATCTATGTAAATTCAAGAAAGCTTTTATTTCATCTAAAAATTTATAAGTTTCTTCATATATATCAGATTCATAACCTTCAATTCTACCTCTAATTATATATTTATCATAAACATCCCTTAAAAATTTCATCATTGCAGTTTGTTCAAATTTAGCTTGCCAATCTTTCAATAAATAACTTCTAGTTCTTATCTCAATATCACCTTTATTTGACTTATGTTTTACACCTTCAATCTCTACCTCAACATCTTCCAAACCAACAATTAAGAAATTAACTTCCATTACAAACTTAAAATAATCATCAATTTTTCTTTCAGCATACCATTTAAGTTCTAAGTGTTTCCTTCCACCACCCATATCATCATCTCTATACTCTTGCTCTTGAAAATCATAATTATGTAACTCAAACCACCTAAATAATGCCTTATACAATTCTTCTAAAGCAAAAATAGCTCTATCTTTCACCTTAACATGAGGAACAATAATATCTCTTTGTGGCATTATAAAAAAACTGATATTCAACTATATAAATATTTTTATCATCTCCTTCGTAAGAACTTTTACTTAACAATCAAACCTAAAACTTTCTTAAACTCATCAATCATTTCATTAGTTTCTACCCAAACTTTACCTTTCATTTTTTCTATTTTATCCTGAATTACATACATCTCATAAATTTTCCTTAACCAATTACCAAAAGTCCTACCAATACTCCCAAAACGTTTTGCATATCTATTAACAAACTTCTCAGAATAATCTTTCTCTAAATAACCTTTAAACTGTATCGTAGTCTCACCCTTATCCTCCCTAAATCTCCAAACTAGAATCAAAACTTCCATATGAAATCTAAAATAATCATCAATTTTTCTCCAGGCATCCCACTCTATTTTTATCTCCTTTCCTGAAGAGAGATCTTTATTTGTAATATTTAATTCACTAAAAAAATATTTATGATCAAAAAACCAAGGAACAACCTCTTTATGAAGTCTTCTAGGATCTAAAACACCTTTTTTCCTAATTTCAGCACCATAAAATTTTGAGGTGCCTACAACATACTCTTGACCACCCATAAACAAAAAATAAGAACTATTAATATATAAACTTTTATTTTTTCCTTTTTTTCAAAAACTCTTTTTTAATAGACCCAAATAGTTCAGGACTTTTTCTAACAACATCTTTCATAGTAATTAATCCTACTAAATTTCCATTATCAACTACTGGAAGCCTTCTCATATCTTCTTTATTCATTATATCTATAACCTTCCTTAGATTAGTATTAGATTTTATAGTTATCATGCCACTACTCATAATATCTTTAACTTTAGTCTTCTTAGAATTTAATTCCTTAGCCACAGCTCTCTCAACAATGTCTTTCTCAGTTACAATACCTAATAATTCAGAATTCTTGACAACTAGGATACCACCTACATTATTAATTAACATTTTCCTAGCACAACTTGGCAATAACTCGTCAGGACCAATATGTAC
This sequence comes from Nanobdellota archaeon, assembly GCA_038046025.1. Lineage (GTDB taxonomy): Archaea > Nanobdellota > Nanobdellia > SCGC-AAA011-G17 > JACPIM01 > JACPIM01. The sequence goes on from JBBSWZ010000058.1 coordinate 1,501, forward strand.
AGGATTTTTAGTCATAGCATCCTTAACTTTCATTTAATCCACCCAAATTCCAACATATTTTTTCCATTTATAAAGGTTTGTAAAGTAAAAATTTAAATACCTATTTCCTAGATATTTAACTATGATAGATTTCAAATCTATTGAAAAAAAATGGCAGGAAAGGTGGGAAAAATCCAAGATATTCAGGTCAATTGAAAAAGGAAAAAAATTTTACAACCTAGAGATGTATCCATATCCTTCAAGTTCAGGCTTACATATGGGTCATTCTAGAAATTATGCTATTGGAGATTGTAACGCTCGTTATCAACGAATGAAAGGTTTCTCAGTTCTCTATCCCATGGGTTATGATTCTTTTGGATTGCCTGCTGAAAATGCAGCAATAAAAGCAAAATCACATCCAAAAATATTCACAGAAAGGGCAATTGAAAATTTCATAAAGCAACAAAAATCCCTAGGTCTAAGTTATGATTGGGAGAGAAAAATAACATCTCACGATATCAATTATTACCAGTGGAATCAATGGATATTCCTAAAATTCTTAGAAAAGGGTCTTGCATATAGAAAAAAAGCCCCTGTTAATTATTGTGATCATTGTAAAACAGTCCTAGCTAATGAACAAGTACATAATGGCAGATGTTGGCGTTGTAATAATGAAGTAATAATAAAACCTTTAGAACAATGGTTTTTAAAAATTACAAATTACGCTCAAGAATTATTAGACAATATCCCAAAGTTGGACTGGCCTGAAAAAATAAAAATAATGCAAACAAACTGGCTAGGCAGATCAGAGGGTACATTAGTTAATTTTAGAATTGAAAAATCAGATGAAGTAATCCCAATATTCACAACAAGACCAGACACACTATACGGTGTTACATTCATGGTTTATGCTCCTGAACATCCTAAAGTTTTAGAATTAGTAAGTGGAACAAATAAAGAAAAAGAAGTAGAAAAATTCATCAACAAAGTCGTTATTCAAGATAAATTCTCTAGAACAGCTGAAGAAACAGAAAAAGAAGGATTATTCATAGGAAAATATGCAATTAATCCAGTAAATAATGAAAAAATTCCAATCTATATAGGAAACTTCGTATTACTTGAATATGGAACAGGAGCAATAATGGCCGTGCCAGCCCACGATCAAAGAGACTTTGAATTTGCAAAGAAATACAACATACCAATAAAAGTGGTTATTCAACCAGAAAGATTCAAATTAGATCCTAAAAAAATGACTAGAGCATTTGTAGAGGAAGGAACTCTAGTCAACTCAGATAAATTTAATGGAAAAAATAATCTAGTAGCAATTGATTCAATAACAAAATACCTAGAAAAAGAGAAGATAGGTAAAAAAACAGTCCAATTTAAAATTCGAGACTGGTTAATTTCACGTCAACGTTACTGGGGAACACCAATTCCTATAATTTATTGTGATAAATGTAATATCGTCCCTGTACCAGAACAAGATTTACCAGTTGAACTACCAGAAGATGTAGATTTTACAGGAAAAGGAAACCCATTATCTACTAATAAAAAATTCCTAAACACTAAATGCCACAAATGTAACGGGAAAGCTAAAAGAGAAACAGATACTATGGATACTTTCTTTGATTCTTCTTGGTACTATTTAAGGTTTTGTTCTCCTCATTCAAATAAAGAACCATTTGATAAAGAAAAGGTAAAATCGTGGATGCCAGTAGATCAATATATAGGAGGAGCAGAACATGCAGTTATGCACTTAATCTATGCTCGTTTCTTCACTAAAGTATTAAGAGACCTTGGATTGCTAGAAATTGATGAACCTTTCACAAAACTATTCAATCAAGGAATGATAACAAAAGATGGTCATGTTATGTCTAAATCCAGAGGAAACACAGTTGATCCAATGGAAACAATAGACAAATATTCAGCAGACACCTTAAGATTATTTTTACTGTTTGTATCATCACCAGATAAAGATATGGAATGGTCAGAGCGAGAAATTGAAGGTAGTTTTAGATTTCTTAATAAGGTTTATAGTTTAACAGAAAAAAAACAGACAGAAAATACCAAACAATTACTGAACAAAATACATAGAACAATAATGGAAGTGACTCAGGACCTAGATAATTTCAAATATAATTCCTCAATAATAAAAATAATGGAATATGTTAATTATTTACATTCTCAAGAAAAAATAAGCAAAGAAAGTTTAGAAATATTATCAAAATTAATCTCACCATTCTGTCCACATATTGCAGAAGAAATTTATGAAAAACTTGGCAATGAAGAGTTTGTTAGTACATCTAAATGGCCAGTATTTAATAAGACTCATATTAATGATGAAATTGAATTTTCAGAACAATTATTAGAAAACACAAAAAAAGACATAGAATATGTTTCAAAATTAATAAACAAAAAGGGTAAAGTAACTCTATTCGTAGCTGAAAAATGGAAATATAATTTCTTTAAAAGCTTAAAAAAAGAATTAGAAAAGGAAAGAGACTTGAAAAAAATATTTGAAAAACTAAAAGATCCTAAACATAACAATGAAATAATAAAATTAATACAGGCTTCATTAAAAGACCATACTAAAATACCCAATATTATACTAGATCAAGATAGAGAATTCAACATACTTAAAGAAGCAGGATATAAAGTGATAAGGGCAGAAGA
>JBBSWZ010000059.1:0-1582 GCA_038046025.1 Nanobdellota archaeon
TGGGCGGAATTAATTTTTCTAAAACCATAAGTATTATAAACCAATTTTTATTAAAAAGAATAGTAATAGAGCATATTATAGGATGAAAAAGCACTTGATCAGTATTATGAACATTTTGCTTTTTCTTATTAAGTGCTGTATATAAATTAAAAAATGACACTATTTGAAAAATTTGGATTAAATGAAGAGCTATTAAATGCTATTAAGAGATTAGGATACACAAAACCTACTCTAATCCAAGAAAGGTCTATTCCTCTGATAATTGAAGGTAAAGATCTTATTGGAGAATCAGCAACAGGTTCAGGTAAGACATTAGCCTTTGGTTGTAGTGTTGTAAAAAGAGTTACACATGGAAATGGGCTACAAGCAATAATACTTGCACCATCTAGAGAGCTGGTGAACCAAATAAAGGAATCACTAGATAGGATTTCATATTATAAGAAAATGAATATTATTACCGTTTATGGAGGAGTTTCTATAAACAATCAAATCAATGACCTTCCTAAAGCAGATGTAGTTATTGGAACACCAGGTAGATTATTAGACCATATCAAGCGTTCTACGATCCATCTTAAAAGAATTAATTTATTAGTATTGGATGAAGCAGACAGGATGTTTGATATGGGTTTCATAACAGATGTAGAAAGAATTATTCAGTCTTGTCCGACTAAACGACAAACTTTGTTATTTTCAGCAACAATGTCTGAACAAGTAATAAGAATAGCAGACAGATACATGATTAAGCCTATCAAAGTTTCAGCTGAAAAGATGGTTGATCCTGCAAAACTTAAACAAGTGTATTATGACATTCCAAGAAATTTGAAACTATCTCTTCTTAATCACTTATTAGAAAATGAAAAAGCAGATTTGGTTATGGTCTTTTGTAATACTAGGCGAACTACTGATTTTGTTGTTAAAAACCTTAAGGCAAGTAGAATTAAAGCTTTAGCAATACATGGCGGTCTATCCCAAAATAAAAGAAATAGAACAATGGACCTATTTAGTGATGCTAAAGTACAGGTACTTGTATGTACAGATGTTGCATCCAGAGGATTACATATCGATGATATCTCTCATATCTACAACTATGATATTCCAAAAGAACCAAAAGATTATGTCCACAGAATAGGTAGGACAGCAAGAGCTGGAGAAGAGGGAAAAGTAATAAACCTCTTATGTGATTTCGATTATGATAATTTTAATAGGATTTTTAAAGAATATCCAGAATTTATTATTGAAAAAATGGAAAGGCCATACCTAAAGAAGATAGTTGCTATTGGGCCCACTCAAAGACCACAACATCAAAGATTTCATAGAAGAAGGTACTAAACTAACTGATAATGATGGTGTCATAGAAGTTAACAATAATGCTTACACACAGGACAAGATACAGTCAAAATAATTGTAAGATTTCTATGTTTGAAAACAGAGCACAGCATCTGCAGCAGGCATTCCAGGAGCATAATCTATAAATATACTTAACCTTATGTCTATAATCCCTATCTTAAAGATAGATATCATAAATAGGCTTTGTGTAAGAAGTAATAAAAACAATTGATTTTATACACCAGCCCAATAAATA
>JBBSWZ010000060.1:0-2630 GCA_038046025.1 Nanobdellota archaeon
TCCTCAAGAATTTTTTTAGCTTCATCAATGCATTCTTTTATTAGAACAAGATTCTCTGTTTTAGCTTTAGTTTCAGCCTCTTTATCTTCTTCATCGCTTAAATTTATCTCTTCCCAGATAGGATAAGTACTTCCCTTCAATGTCCTTGGAAATGTTTTTGAAAATGCCATAATAAAAAAATAGAATAAATAACTTAAATAATTTATTAATGTGGAATATAAATAAACTATAATAAGTTTTTAATCTTCTCTATATTTTCAGCTACTTTGTTTCCATTATCTGTAAGTTTTATTGTTTTAATCCTACCTTGCTTTTCAAAACTCACAAGCTTGGACTTTTCCATCTCTTGGAGAATCTTTACAGCATGAGAATACGTACAGTCTACCTCTTTCGCTAGCACTGAACCATATCTATTTTTTCCACCCCGTCTCAAGGCAACCAAGATCATTGCCGGCTTACGTCTGAAAAACACCTCAAATATATCTTTAGGTAATTTTGACAACCATATCCCCCCGACTTATACATTGTATCATATATTTTCATACTTATATATAAAGCTTTCTCATGACTTCTAAATTTAGCTCACCACAACTTTTATTAACATATTTATTAAACTTTCTATTTATGCTAGACATCAAATTCATCAAGGACAATAGTGAAATCGTTAAGGAAAATATTAAGAAGAAATTTCAAGACAACAAAATTCATCTAGTTGATGAAACCATATCTAAGTATAATGAATGGAAAGATATAAAACAAAAAATTGATGAACTAAGATCAGACAGAAATAAAATTAGCCAAGAAATAAATCAGGCAAAAAAAGAAAATAAAGAGATTAAACATTTTTTAAAACAAGTAAAGGAAATACCAAAAAAAATAAATGATCTAGAAGGAAAAGCAAAAAAACTACAAACGAAAATAAATGAAATAATCTTAGTAATACCAAACATAATACACAAGTCAGTCCCGATAGGGAAAGATGAATCAGAAAATAAAGTCCTAAAGAAACATGGAAAAATTCCTAAATTTAATTTTCAAATTAAGAATCATGTCGAACTTACAGAAAAATTAAATCTAGCAGATTATGATGTTTCAACAAAGGTTTCAAGCAAAGGATTTTATTACTTAAAGAACAAATTAGCATTGCTAAACCAAGCATTAATTAGATTTGCTATAGATTTTATGCAAAAAAAAGACTACAACTACATAGAACCACCACTAATGTTAAATAAAGAAGCAATTTTTGCATCAATGGATAAAGAGGCAATTGAAAATTCTGTTTATCAAATAAAGGATGAAGATCTAAATCTAATAGGAACAGCAGAACAGCCACTGCTTGCCATGCACACTAATCAAGTAATATCTGAAGCAGACTTACCTAAAAAATACTTTTCCTATTCAATGTGTTTCAGAAAAGAAATTGGTGCCCATGGAATAAATGAGAAGGGATTATGGAGAACTCACCAATTCAATAAAATAGAGCAATTTATTTTTTGCAGACCAGAGGATTCCTACAAATATTATGAAGAATTATTAAAAAATTCAGAAAGGATATTGCAAGAATTACAACTTCCTTACAGAGTTATAGAAATTTGTTCTGGGGATTTAGCTGATTGGAAGTCTAAAAGTGCAGATCTTGAAGTTTATAGGCCTACTACAAAAGATTATGGAGAAGTAATGTCCTTAAGTAATTGTACAGATTATCAAGCAAGAAAATTAAATATAAAAATTCTAAGAAAAGATAATTCTCGAGAAATATTACATACCCTAAACGATACACTATTGGCCACTTCAAGAATAATGGTAGCAATCTTAGAGAATTATCAGCAAAAGGATGGTTCTGTTAAGATTCCAAAAGTTTTACATAAATATATGTATGGAATTAAAAAAATAGAAAAATAAATCTAAACTTTTATAAACCGCCTATTTATAATTACCTATCTTAAAATGGACTCTAACTTCACAATAACCAAAGAACCACCAAGTTGGTGGAATGATTATGTAAATTGGCCCAGACAAACATCACATTTCTGTGAATTAAACTCCACTTCTCAATATTTTATCATGAAAGATAAAGGACTTTGTTTCCAAATATTAAAAAAAGGACCATTCTCAATGGCAAAATCATTCTTCCCCGAAATAGATGAGGAATTACTAACAAATTTTAAAAAATATTGTAAAGAAAATAAGCTAAAATTGTTAATTCATGCCTACAAAGAGTTACCAAACTTAAAGCCAGTTATGCTTGCAACAGCGATGGTCAATCTAAAAAATGATAATTTATGGATGTCTCTCGATAAAAAACAAAGAAACAGAATTAGGAGGGCAAAAGAAAAAAATTTAAAATTTAAAGAAGCACAAACAAAACAAGAGTGGTTAGAATATTATAAGCTGTATAAAGAAACATCAACTAGAAAAAATATTAAATTTTATCCAGAAGAATACCTAGATTCATTGTTTAACTTAGATAGGGATTATAGCAAACTTTTCTATGTTGAATACCAAAACAAACCAATATCTTATGCACAAGTATTTATTCATAAAAAAATTATATTCCTAAACAGCCTGGCAAACACAGAAAAATCATATGAAATAAACGCCAATGCTTATTTATTATGGAAGACAATAGA
>JBBSWZ010000061.1:0-4251 GCA_038046025.1 Nanobdellota archaeon
TTCTCCAAATTGTTCTCCATGATCTGCAATGAATAGAATTAAGGAGTTATCGTATAAGTTGTTTTCTTTTAGGTATGTTAAGAATGTTCCTATTGATGTGTCTGTTGAGAGTATTTCTCCATCGTATTTATTTATATTAAAGTCCTCTTCTATATATTTGTCTGTATATTGTGTATGGTTGAATATATCAAATTCTTCTGAGGGAGCATATGGACTGTGTGGATCCATATACCAGAGGTTTATAAAGAAAGGTTTGTCTTTTATTTGTTCTATATGATTAATGGCTGCTTCTGTCATATTTGATGAATTCCATGTAAAATCCTTTTCAGAAAATAAAACTGTATCAAAACTGTAACTCTGTGGATTATATTTTGTACTAAATGCCTCAAGTACATGATTTCCAAGAACTAATACAGTTTCATAATCATAATATTTTAATTCATTATATAAGGTGGTAATTTCAGTGTTAGTTAGTAATACATAGTCTTTAGGTCCAGAAATGTAAAAATTATGTACCTCTGGGTACATAGATGTATATAATGCAGCTGCAGAAGGTAGAGTCCAAGGGGCTTGGGAATAGGCATTTTTGAAGATTGTTGCATCTTTTGCAAAATTGTCTATGTTTGGAGATGTGTTGTATGGATAGCCATAAACTCCTAAATGGTCTGCTCTAAGGGAGTCTGATGTAATAATAATAATGTTTGGTTTATCTTGTTTAGTTGATGTGAGGAAGAATATGATTATTAGAATACCCACTATTAATATAAAAGTAGCTAGTAATAGTTTTTTGTTCATTTAGAGATCAGAGATTTGCCTTCTAATTTGTCAGATGGGGTAATGTTAAAAATTGAGAGTACTGTTGGAGCTAGATCCTTTTGATCTAGATTAGTTTCCTCTATTTTGAAATTACTGAAGAAAATACCTGGCACAAATTCTGGATCTATTATATGGTCTGCTTTCCATTTTTTTGTGTTGTCTGAAAAAATTTCTTTGGTTGTGCCTCCAATTGCGTTTTGCCAAGAAATTCTGAAACCTGGATTAAATCCTATTACAATATCAGGACCATTTGTTGTATAATCGCCTTGGTAGATTTCTTCTGTTCTATATAATTTATGGATTGCTTTTTTATTGTATTTTGGATCTTCTAAGATTATTAGTTTGGAAATGATTTCTTTTTCTAATTTTTCCTTTTCTGATTGTTCTACAATACCTTGTTTTTCTCTACCTTTAAGATTTAAATAAATACTTGAGAAACCTAAAGAATATGCTTTAGTTTTCGACCAATCTACATATTTAAATAATTCACCTGGGTCTTTATCTGTTGGTTGTTGTTTTAAAACTAAATAGTTGTTATCATACAGCCATTTGTTTACATTTACAGATCTTTCAAAACTAGAAAAACCATGATCGGAGATTATTATTAGTTTTGTTCTGTCATTGATTTTATTTAGAATTTCTCCTAATAATTTATCCTTTTCAATGTAATATTTCTTAATTTCAGAATGTATTGGCAGCTCTCTATTATTATTTTCAAGTACTTTTTCTTCCCAGAAGATATGTTGAACTCTGTCAGATGAATCATATACAAAGGCTAATATTCCTGAATCTAGTTTGTTAAATTTTTCGAATTCATACCAGAACATTTTATCACGTTCTTTTTCTATATGGGCTATTTGTTGTAAATAAACTTGATCAGAAATTTTTCTTTCATTTAAAGCATTTGTATCCTCAGGAATTCCCAATGTATGATATAATCCTATTTCTTCAGCTAATTCTTTGGAATATCCTTTTGGATAAGAAATATCAAATATTGGATCTTCTGGATCTACTTGTACTGTTGTTAAGTACATTTTGAATGGTTCAGTACTTTCTAAATATACTTTTGCTATTCCACTCGCTTTTTTAAAAAAACCAATTTTAAATTCTATTCTTAGCCAATCACTCCAATCCTCTTTAGAGACATCATAACCTTTATTATTAATGTTTATAGCAATTAAGTCTTTATTATTAATTTTTATCAACATTGGAGTTTCTATATCAATAATTTTTCCTGATTTTTTTATTCTTGGACCTTTTATTATTGTGTTTATTTTGTTATCTTCAATTTCTACTGGAATAATTTTTTCTGCTCCTTCCTCTGTTTTATCATAAAATGCTGATGTATAAAAGGAGTAACTATTAAGAAGTCCTTTTATGTCTGGTAATCCTAAACCCGCCAATAAGTTTCCTTTTACTTCCTCTACTGGGAAAGTTAACGGCCATCTAATTATTGTTGTTGGTATCCCATTTTTAGAAGTTATCTGCCAAAATGGAGTAGCCTTAACAAAAGATTTGTATTTTGTATTTCCTAGTTTCTCTTCTGTGTCTGCTAATGATAACTGAGGTAAGTAATTATTAGGATTTCTAGAAATAAAATCAAATAGATTATGTTTTCCTGGATTAACTCCAGTTGCTAATGTGGTCCAAGCTACAGGACTTTGTGATGGGTTTGATGTTTGTAATGGTAGGAAAGTTCCTTGATTTTTTAATTTTTTGAAATTTGGCAGTAAATCTTGGGATATTAATTTCTCTATTACTCTAGGATCTGCTCCATCTATCCCTATAATTAGTAGTTTTTGATCCATTTTTTCTAGCTGTGGGTTACTAAGTATTATAAATATTATTATTGATAATGGTATAAACAATATTACTAAGGAAGCTGCCTTGTGTGTCTTTATTGTCTTTATTGTTCTTAAAACTATATTTTTAAGAGGTTTTATGAAGATTTTAACAAAAAGGCCTCCTAAAAAAGCAAAAAATGCTATTATCATAGGCCAAAAAGAACCTATAATTGAAGCACCTGTTCCAGGGTCAATATACGCATAGGTTACTTTTATTATAGATAATAAAACAAATATTGGTAATACAATTATTTTAAGATTCATTGTAAATAACCTAAGGCCTTCATTTTTTCTAAAGTATCTCTGGAGATTGATACTTCTTTTATAGATTCTGAAAGATTTTGCAGTAAGATTAGGTTTTTCTCATTGTGACTAACTAGATTAGAACTAAATTCATCATAGATATCTTTATAATTTTGAATTTCTATAATTGGAGTTGGTTTTCCCTTAAGTTTTAATTCTATTATTCTTCCGGGCGTTTCCTCTAATGTGCCCTCGTCAGATGAATTTAGAACCCTAACATATCCTACCACAAGACTATTAAGGATAGTATTTACTAATGAATATTCCTCCCTATAAATATAATTATCATTTCCTAAATCTATGGTGTCTGCAAGCTCTGAAAAAACATAAGTTTTTTCTTTGTCATTTAAAATATCAAATATGCTTCTACCTTGGATATATTCTGGGTATTCTATTCTTAGAATATCTAAAATAGTTGGATAAATATCTATTAAGCCAACTGGCTTTTCTTCTATTTTGTTTAGTTTGTATTTAGAGTTTTTTGGTAGTTTTAATATGAATGGGACATGTGTTTCTACTTCTCTTACTGTGTTACCATGTTCATATTCTCCATGTTCTCCAAATTGTTCTCCATGATCTGCAATGAATAGAATTAAGGAGTTATCGTATAAGTTGTTTTCTTTTAGGTATGCTAAGAATGTTCCTATTGATGTGTCTGTTGAGAGTATTTCTCCATCATATTTGTTTATGTTGTAGTTTTCTTCTATTGTTTTATTAGTGTATTGGGTGTGATTGAATATGTTGAATTCTTCTGAAGGGGCATATGGACTGTGGGGATCCATATACCATAGGTTTATAAAAAAAGGGCCTTTGTTTTTTATTTGTTCTATGTGATTGATTGCTGCTTCTGTCATATTTGATGAATTCCAAGAAAAATCATTTTCAGAAACTAAAACTGTATCAAAACTGTACTCTTTAGGTAAATATTTATCACTAAAAAGTTCTAGTACTATATTACCCGCTATTAGCGCAGTAGTATAACCATAAGATTCTAATTGATTGTGTAAAAATGAGACTTGCCTATTAACTGCCAGTACCTGCTCTTTGTGTTGAACAATATAAAAATTATGTACTTTTGGGTATAATGAGGTATATAATGTTCCTGCAGAAGGGATAGTCCAGGGAGCTTGGGAATAGGCATTTTTGAATAGTGTTGCATCTTTGGCAAAGTTATCTATGTTTGGAGATGTGTTATATGGATAGCCATATATTCCTAGGTGATCTGCTCTAAGTGAGTCTGATGTAATAATAATAATGTTTGGTTTATCTTGTTTAGTTGATGTGAAAA
>JBBSWZ010000062.1:0-5099 GCA_038046025.1 Nanobdellota archaeon
GAAAATTTAGCTTTTGTTTTATGAATATCAACACCTTTAGGTAATCCAATTGCTCTATAAAAACCAATATAATTCTCAGTCTCAGAATATCCACTTTTACTTTTTTTAGAAGTCCCTGAACTCTTTTCAGCTCTAACAACTATTCTATCATCATTAACATCAACAATTATATTTTTTTTCTTAACATTAGGAAGTTCAACATTAATATTTACAAATTTTAGATTTTGTGTTATATTGCTATAAGGTTTTTTATAACCAGCCATTAAACCACTAACCCTCTTATTTATCTGTTCCTGAATCTTCCGCATATCTTTAAATGGATCCCAGGTAGCCAATTAATATCACCTCTCAATATAAAAAACAATTTAGTTATTTATAAAATCTATTATTTAAAATGTTTATCATTTTCTTTCTCATAATCATGTAATTCATCACTTTTAAACCATAATTCAATCTCTCTTTCAGCTTCTGAAACAGTACCAGAGGCATGAATTAAGTTCCTAACAGGTCTTTTTTTATTATCAGCAATTGCATAACTCTCATAAATATAGTCTCCTCTAATAGTTCCAGGAAGTGCTTGCCTTGGCTCAGTATTACCAACGATTTTTCTAGAGATTTCAACTGCATGAGGCCCTTCAAAAACAATAGCAACTACAGGCCCTTCTCTTAAATAATTTACATTCCATTCCTGTATCATCTTACCATATTCCATAGGATTTTTAAAAGCAAATTTTTTCCCATCTTTTTCATATGTTTTTTTAGTTTTTTCAAAAACAGAAGTAGCCCATTCTTTAGTAACTTGATAATGGTTTTCCGCTAATCCTTGATTAGCATATATCATTTTCAAACCAATAATCTTCAAACCAACTCTCTCAAACCTCTCTATTATATTTCCAACTAGGTTTCTCAACACACCATCATGTTTAACAAGAATTAAAGTTCTTTCAATCATTTTCCTTATTTCCGAAGTTTCTTTTTAAGAGATATCATTTTTTATATAATTTTGTCCATTTAATATGAATAGCCTTTCTCTTCAACTTTAACTGATTTTTTTTGCATTTACTAGAACAAAAATTTACTGTTTTACCAGACTTATAAACATACATAGTTCCAGTGCCTTGGGCTATATTATCTCCGCAAAATGAGCACTTTACCATATTAACTTCTTCTGCTCTGAGTTAATTTTCTAGCTTCAATCTCAGTTTCCCTTAACATAATAATATCTTTTTCTCTAATAGGCCCCTTAACATTTCTTCTTAAAATTTTATTACTATCCCTTCCTTCTAAAACTTTAGCTCTAACTTGTGTTATTTCTCCCCTATTACCTGTTCTACCTATTAATTCTTCTACAACAGCAGGGACAGCATCAGAAAAAGTAGTTTTTTCACGAACAGCGCCTACCCCGGTTTCTTTTTTTTTAGTATCAAATTTTCTAACCATTCTTCTTACTTATTTCATTAATTAAATCTTTAGAATCCCCTTCCTGAACAATAACTACAGCACTAGTACCAACTTGTAAACCAGCGGCTGCACCTAAATCTTCTTTACTGGGAACAATAACAAAAGGAACTTCCTTTTCCTCGCATAATACAGGAATATGCATAATAATCTCTGGAGGATTAACATCCTTAGCAATTAAAACAAGCTTAGCAACCCCTCTCTCAACAACTTTAGTAGTCTCATTAGTGCCTTTCTTAATCTTACCAGTATTTCTAGCTATCTCAACAGCTTCATAAGCTTTATCTACAATATCTTTAGGAAACTCAGTATCTAAATTTATCATATTAACCTCAAAAAATGGGAACCTAGGTTCCTATAAACTCCTTCTTAAAAGAGTTCTTATATCATTGGTTTGCTACTATTTCAGAAAAAACTATTTATAAAGATTTCTATTTATGCCCAAAAACAAAGATCATTTTATTCTTCAATCTCTTCTCAAGTCTCATAAACCCAATCCTTTCAGCCTGGATAACATCATTTACTTTAACATTCCTTAAATCACTTTCACCATATCCTTTCTTAACACTATTATCTTGCATAACCACTTCTACATCAACTAAATCTTTAGAAACAGGTAGCCAATGTATCATCTTAGCCTTTAACTTAGGATCATATCCATCACTTAGAATTTCACCATTCTTAAAATTAAACAAATACATTAGCCTATAAACCTGATCATACTTAACATCATCTTGTAAATAAAACTCATCACAAACACCCTTTATTTTTCTACTGCCAACTTTAGGAAAATCAGGATGCAATGGAATATCAACAAATTGACATCTTCCACTTTTTATGATAACTTTCTTAGGGTTCAAGATTAAAAAATACCTATTAGCTGTTTTATCTATAATATCCCTATTATAAGCACCAACCTTTTCCATAGAAATATTTATATCTGACAAATTTAATCCGTTTTCTTTTATAAAATTGACAATAGCTTCAGCTCTAAAACCTTTCCTCCTTAAAGCTTGTAAAGTTCCTAATCTAGGATCATCCCATCCACTTATTTTTCCTTCTTTAATTAATTCTTTTATCTCAGAAGTACTTTTAATACCGGCAACTAAAAACTTCCCATGATATATAGTCTCCGGATAGTTCCATTTAAAATAATCGTAAACATATTTCTGCCTCTGATCAGAGGTTTTCAAATCACCACCTCTCAATATATGAGTTACCTTAAGTAAATGATCATCTATTGCACTACTAAAATTCAATAAAGGCCATACTTTTGCTTTAACCAAAGGATGTTTACCATTTCTAATGATTCTAAAAGCAACCCACTCTCTAACAGCAGGATTTGGATGATCAATATCAGTCTTAATTCTTAATACAGCTTCACCATCTTTATACTTTGTAAACATTCCTTTCCATTTTTTCATAACTTCTTGAACAGAATCTTCTCTTTCATCAGTTATTTCATTTTTCCATAGTTTTTTTCTCATCTCTTCTTGAGGCAAAGTGTCAACATAAGCATATCCATTTTTTATTAGTTCTTCAGCATGTTTATAATAAATCTTCAGTCTACTACTTTGAATAACAACACTAGAAATCTTAATTCCTAACCACCTTAAATCTTCCTTAAACCAAGAATAAGCTTCTTTCATGGGAACTTTTATCCTAGGATCAGTATCATCAAATCTTAAAATATATTTTCCTTTATATTTGTCAACTAAAAACCAATTCCATAAAGCAGTCCTAGCATGTCCAATACTCATAGGTCCATTAGGGTTAGGAGCAAACCTCATTACTACCTTATCTTTTTTAGCATTTTTTAAATTAGGAATTTTTTTCACTATAATTTTTTTCTTCACTTTCTCAATATGTAATCTTTCAATTTCTTCTTTTTGTTTATCTAAGCTTAATTTATTAACTTCTTGAACAATTTTATTCACTTCTTTCATAACCTCTCCAGCTTTACTCTTATCCTTAACAAAAATCATTATTTTACTTAAAACTGCATTAGAATTAGCTTTTCCATTATAACTTACAGCATTCAGTAAAGCTTCTGTTCTTATTTTCTTATTTATATCCTTCATCTCATTATTTTAAAGAATTACCAATATTAAAACTTATCTTCCAGCATCAATCAATTTTCTATAAACTATATTTACCAAATCAGAAGGCCAACCAGCATTTATAGCAGAATCCTTAATGCTTAATAAATCACTACCTCTTTTCTGAAAATCTTGGAAAAAATACAATAAATAGTACAATTTTACCTCTCTCTCATTCCATTTCTTTTTTTGTGCAATATTAAGTATCTCTTGCAAGCCTTTACCTTGTTTTTTCATATCTAACACTTTTTTATTAACACTACCTAAAAAATACCTATGAATTACAGCACCAATAACGAATAAAAGAATTACAACTAAATTAGCTATAATCAAAGTATATACCATATAATTATTATTTTTTTATCCTTTAAAAAGGTTAGTAACTACAACTAAATCACAGCTTTTTCTTAATTATTTCAGTAAATTTATCAAAATCCCTTACAGCTACATTAGCTCCGCATGCTTTCTCATGCCCACCACCATAGCCCTCAACTTTCTCTAAAGCTTCCTCTAATATATCCCTAACTTTGTATTTTTCACTTCTTAAACTCATTTTAATCTCTCCTTCTTTCTCCCTTCCAACAATTATAAACTTATTAGGAAATCTATAAACTAATTCATTGCTAATATCAGAAGTAAAACTATAATTTCTGCTAACATATGTAAATATAAACAATTTATCTTCAGTAACAGATTTAATTGCATTAACCAATAACTTATCAAACTCTTTCTTAATTTTTTCAATATTTTTTACTAATCTCTTACCAGCATCACTACTACAATCAAGAATTTCATTCGGATCTTCAATTTTTTCAATTAATTTTATATTATCCTTAATATCAGAAATCTTACCTCTAGTAAAAAATGAAAATAATCTACATAATTTACCAAGTTTAGTCTCAAATAAAATCTTTTCAGGAGTTTTCATATCCTCGACCATGCCAGGATATTTTTTCTTAAATTCATCCATCCATTCAGGAACAACCCAGTCACTAATAGTTCCTACAGTAGCTATCCATAATTCTCCTCCAACTGCTTTATAACACCAATAAGAAGTACTCATGCCGTGTCCATCTTTCTTCTTCAATAACGGGTTAAAATATTTAACGCCTTTAACATCACTTGGCGGGTGATGATCCAGCCAAACTATCGGAACATTAACATTATCTATAAATTCTTGTTTAACAATTGGTTTATCTAATATAAAAATGATATCAGGATTATATTCATTAACCCTATGCACAAAAAACTCATCAACATGTGGCCTAGCTTTTACAATTACACCTTTGCCCCTCCCACAAAATTTTTTGAATAATAAATAACTACATAGTCCATCATTGTCATCGTCATAAAGAAATAGAGGATTTTCAGCCTTTTCCAAATAAGATTTAATAGTTTCAAGATCCTCCTTTGAAATCATTTTTCAATACTTTTAAATGCCTGTTTTACTTGTTTCTTACTCCATCCACTGCTTAATAATGCTTTCCTTATTGTTTTTGGATTATCACCACTAGCTAATCCACTATTTATAAATCCTACGAT
>JBBSWZ010000062.1:5199-8507 GCA_038046025.1 Nanobdellota archaeon
ACTAGCAATTGAGAAGCCAGTTATTTTAGGCTTCTCTGTAATACATTGTCCTTCTTGGCAAACCTCATTTTCCCCGCATGTAACATCTTGAGGACAATTATCACAATTTTCACCATCATCAATCAATTCATTACCACACAACTCTCCTTGTCCAATTTCTACAACAGTTAAAATCTTTTCTCTAACAATAACTTTCCATTCCTTAGAAATTGATACATCCCCCTTTTCAACTAAAACCACTATGGTATAGGTACCTGCTTCTTCAGCCATAAACTCAAATTTAGTTCCATCCTCATTTTGCGTACTATTATCAACAAACCAAGTTATTTTTATATCGTTTTTTATAGAAGGGTTTATTTCAAATATCTGTATATCTCCGGTCTCAATCTGAACTTCTTCATCATTAGGATTTTTAGAAATTATATCTATTAACTCAGCATCCTCAGATTCTAAATCTTCTTCCACTTTCTCAGTAATCTTAATTGTAATATCTTGTTCATCCTTTAATCCTTCTGAATCCCTAACAATAAATGTAACAGTGCTTTCACCAACACTACGTGGCTCAAACCTGGCTTCATCACTCACAGAATTTATTGCTATTCCTACTATATCACTATCGACACCGGAAACATCCCAACTTAAGACATCACTAACTTCTTGATCATCCTTTCCGTATTCATCTAAACTTAAAATCCAAAATTCAACATCCATAGTCTTGCTCTGATCAGGTATTTCAGGATCAATTCTTGGAGCAGTATTAGTCTGATTTTGAGTTTCATTTCCACTACTTCCTGTATCTTGTATCTCAACTTTCATAGGCCCACATTGAAAATCATTATTCTTTCCATCATTAACTAAAAAATACAAGCTATCAGTAGCAACTCTATTTAACCTTGGATTCAAATCAACTAAACCACTAGTCTTTATGGTAACATCAACATTATTATCTCCAGAAACTCCAACAAAAGTTAATTTATCATTTTCAGGATCAGCAAAATAATCATTTAAATTGACCACATCATTTTTACCAGTATTTTTCTGTAAGGTTATACCAGGGAAGGTACCATTACAATAAGGAGGTTCATTAACAGGAAATTTAAAAGAAAAAGAAAAGTTGAATTCTCCCCAGTTAGTTTGATCGGCAAAACAATTCCATTCAAAGTTACCTTGTGGAAGATTGGTTATTATAAAACTAGCAACGCCATTATTGCTATTAATAGTATTCCCATAAACAGTAGCCCCAGTTTGACTCCAAGAACCACTTATATTAGTATAAAGCTTGGCAACCTCAGCTCCTGTAACATCACATTTAAATTCAACATTATTTATCACATAACTTAGCTTAGACTTATCTTCTGGCTCTAACAAAGTTACATTTACAGCATTAACACTTGCTATAAATAACAACACAAACAAAATAAACATTAATTTCCTCATGTAGAATGGTAAATAAGTGCTTTATTTATATATTTTATTGTGAAAATCAATATATTTTTAAAACGTTACATTCTCCAGTTTAACATGCTAGAACTCTTACTTTGGCAAAAAATAATCCTATACATACTATTATTAATCTCCTTATTCATATTTGTTAAAAGCTCTCAAATAAAGAGACTCAACAAGCAATTAATAAGCCTAAGAACTAGAATCTTGCTTGCTTTATTCTTTCCATTAATATTAATAGTTGCTTTTTTCCTAGGCTCTTTAATATTAGCAATAATAATTTCAATATTATTCTTATCCTTCTTGTTATCTCTATTCACAAGAAGAAGGCTACTCTAATACTTCCATATCTATATAACTTCCATCTTCACTAAATTCTGGGCCAGGAAATCCAGCACTTGCTAAATAAGAATAAGCCAAACCCTTACTATCTAATATATAATATCCTTTACTTTTATTAATTAATTCAATATCTTGTACATTTTCCAAACTATCATCATAACCCTGATCTATTGCATCACCAAAGAAATTTAATTTTCCATTTTTTTCAAGTATATAATATCCATTATCAGTTAGCTCCATATCAATAGAATCTCCATCAGCATTACCGTAAGACACAGCATCACCAAAAACATCAATTTCACCATTATTTTTCAATAAATAATAACCATCACTAGTTAATTCCATATCAACATAAATTCCATAACCACTACCAAAATCTTCAGCATCACCAAAAACATAAACTTTACCAGACCTATCTAATATATAATATCCATTACTAGTTAATTCCAAATCTATTGCATCTTTGGTATTAGCATCCCCACGTCTTATAGCATCTCCAAAACTATAAACACTCCCATATTTATCCAAAGCTAAATACCCATTTTTAGTTAATTCTAAATCTCTGGCTATTCTTTCTCTAAATCTTAAATTTCCTAAATGTTTAGCACTTCCACTTACATATATTTTTCCAAACTCATCTAAAAAATATAATCCTTTATATCCCCTATCTACAGTTTCACCCAAAAAGACATTTCTATTCCCGGAAAAAGTTAATATAACTAAACTAATTAAGACTATTGCTAATAAAATAGTAGAGTTTTTCATTTTACCTCTTTTAAAAGAATATAAAAATAAATACCTACTTAAACTTTTCCTACTTTCCTCTGTTCCCTAATCTTCTTCCTAAAAACAGCACTCCTACTAGGTCTTAACTTCTCAGTACCCTTACCTTTATTATAAAGTCCTCTACTTTTCTTTCCTGCACTTGTTTTACCATGATAAACTCTGCCTCTATTATTTTTATCCTTTAACCATTCAAATCCTTCATAATTCTTAACAATTTCAGGATCAACTAATATAACTTCAAAGAAATAATGTTTTCCATCTTTACCAATCTGATATGAGTTTAATACAGTTAAATTCTTAAATTTTCTATTAGCTCTTTCCTCAGCAATCCATTGATAGTTCTTACCTAGAACTTTTCTCCTTCTCATAGCCTTACTTCTTCTTCCACCTTTGAACTTCTGTCTTAATTTTCCACCTCTTAAAATTCTAACTCTTGCTAAAATAAATCCCTTTTTAGCCTTATAACCCAAACTTCTAGCCCTATCTAATCTTAAAGGCCTCTCAATTTTAACTATAGAATTATCCTTTCTCCATTCTATCATATACTTTTGCAGAATAGGTTTATATCTAGCTTTATCTTGCCAGAATTCTCGTAAATATTTATATGTTCCCATTAGCTTCCTTTATTTTTGGAGTTGATAAGAACTTGGGTTCTTATTACTATATTCAGGAAAGCAACTTCCCACATTTATAGTTAATTATTTTTTAAATTAACCATTTATATAACTTTCTATAGT
>JBBSWZ010000063.1:0-1809 GCA_038046025.1 Nanobdellota archaeon
ATAATTGCTCCCTACGGGATTTGAACCCGTGATTTCAGCCTATCTTTGGTCTTTTCTAAGCTTCTTTTTATAAAAGAAATCTCCTCGAAAGGGCCGCGTCTTTAACCGGGCTGGACTAAGGGAGCATATGATAAAACTAGAATCTTGCTTTTATAAAAGTTATTATTTTTCTATGTTCTTCTCTTTTTTCCATCCAATTGCTTTATTTATCACTCCTACCATAGGCCCAATACCAGTAACTTCTAAAAATAGATCCATGTTTTTAATATGTTTGTATACTTGAATTTCCTTTAATCTATTAAACATCAAAAAGTAGATTAATAATCTAAATAAACCAGAAATAAAAAATAGTATAAGTAAATTACTAAATAAAAAGGTACTAATTAAACCTCCAAGAGTAGCACCCAGAAATGCACCTATACCAATAAATACATTAAAATATGCTACATAATACGCTCTTTTATCTAAGGTAGATGAAAATATATAATTAAATCCAGCTAATCCAAATCCTGCCCACATAAATCCACCTAATAATTGGATAAATACTAAATAAAAAGGCAAATTAGATAAAAGCCAAAACCAAGGAAGAAAAATTATAAAAATTCCTGTTAATTTTAAAATTTTTATATTTCCATACTCATCAATATACCTACCCCACATTTGCATACCTAAAATACTGCCTAAAGAAGCAAATACAGTTAAAATTGTATAGGTTAAATAGCTAAATCCAAGATCTCTTAACATATAAACTGAAAAAAATGGACCTGCAATATTAGCTCCTAGAGTGATTAATGAATAAAAGATTACAAATTTTCCAAATGGATAATTTATTTTTTTTAAAAACTCTTTGAATCTATATATATCTTTTGTTCTATGATAAATTGGCTCATGCATCTTTCTTAGATAATACCATGAGATAACTCTTGAAATAAGTGCCAGAGAGAAAATAAAACCAAACCCATATAGTATATTTGTGTGTTTTGAAAAAACCTCTAAGGTATAACCAGCCATCAAAGTAGCTGTTAAGGTTACAATTCCAAGAATTTTGTTTCTATATCCAAAATACTTTCCTCTTATCTTCTCATTAACTAGGTCTGACATCAAACTAGCCCAGGCTGGACTAGCTATCCCATTAAGTACTGAATAAACTGTGACAAAAAATACTAAAAACCAAACAGCCAGAGTTTTTGGAAATAAGAATGGCGTTAATATAATTGGTATCCACATTAATGAATGCAGAAACACAAATAAACTTACTAATTTTTTTCTTTTTTTAAATTTTTCAATAAGTAAGGGTGCTTTTATTTGGAATATAGAGGATAATAGGTTTGGTAAAGAACTAAGTAAACTTATTTGAGTATTAGTTGCTTTTAGTGCAATAGCAAAAGGATTTAGATAAGTGTCACCAGATCCAACCATGATAGAAGCAGCGATACCGTCCTTCATAGAATTTTTTAAGCTTTTTTTTGCCTTTGTAGTTTCTTCTTTGTTCATCTTTCTATTTTTTTATTGTTTTATATATAAATGTTGTGACATAAAAATTTGTGTTTCTTTCAATTATAAAATTGATAAGAACTGGGTGGGAAGAGATTTGAACTCCTGACCTCTGGCTTGCTTAGTCAATCTTTGGCTTTTATTTCTGTACCAAAGAGTGCCATATAAGACATACACTCTGAATTGCAGGTTTATAAGAATGCAATTCTTATGATCAGTGCTCTAAACCAAGCTGAGCTACCCACCCTGGTTAAAATTCACGGGGCGTAACAGAGAAGATAATCAAAAAACTATATTTAAAGGTTTTTATTTAAA
>JBBSWZ010000063.1:1909-3083 GCA_038046025.1 Nanobdellota archaeon
GTTTTATCTTTAATTTGTTTTAGGTTGTATTCTCCTGTTTTTTTACTTGATCTTAAATAAATGATAGCTGCTACAATCAAACCTAGAATTATTAAGATTCCTATTACTAAATATAATATATAATCTTTTATTTCAAAAGTGGGTTCTTGTTTTGGAGTTTCACGAGGTATACATGTTCCTGCACTACAATATTCATTTAAAGCACATCTTACATCTACTGAACAAGTTCTACAATCTTCTCCTGGGTCTATTGCTCCGTTTCCACATAAATTAGTTGGTACAGGAGGTGGAGTTCTACAAATTCCTAAATCACAAATTTGGTTATCTAAACATGATGCGTCTACTGGACATGTTCTACAGTCTTCTCCTGAATCTAAAATACCATTACCACATTTGTTTATAGGTGCTGATGGAGAAGTTGATCCTACTATAGCGAAAAATGAAAAACCTTCTGTATTTGATGCCTTATAATCTGTGTAAACATTTTTTTGTCCTGTTTTTTGTATTGGTATATCTTTCCATATACTGTTGATATATTTAACTAATTTAATATTATTTGAGTTTATATTATTTACATCTAACCAATCATTTTCAACATGGAACTCTATTTCTGATCTAGTTATCTTATTCGGATCTACATTTAGTTCTACTATGAGGTATTGATAAACTACTCCTTCAGGTTTTATTATTGTACTAGGCAATGATGATTTTTTAACTTTTAATTTTACATCATGTTCTGTTTCATTTAGTTCAAATAAGACTCTTGTCGCTGCAACATTATCTGGAGGAATATATTCTGTTAACTCGTCTTCTTCTATAGTTGACCATTGTTCTATGTTTACAGTTCCTGGTGAGCCTCCGTCATCATCTGAACTTTCTGTTGTAGTTGTTGATGTAATACTTGTAGGTAAAGTTGTTGTTGATGTGATACTTGCAGGTAAAGTTGTAGTTCCTGTTTGTGTAAATTGTGAGCATGTGGAGTCTATGTTTTTAATATCCAATCCATTTACTGACCTTGTAAGACCTAGAGGTATTTTTGTAGATGAGATTCCATCGACTGAGATTACTACTGATTTGTCTTTATCAATAGTTTCAAATATTAATAATCTACCATTATGTGCTACTCTGTCATCTATAAATGTTAATGTGTATTGTTGTGCTATATCTGCATTTT
>JBBSWZ010000064.1:0-3028 GCA_038046025.1 Nanobdellota archaeon
GGAGCAGCAACTTGCGTAGCAGCTTATTCAGAAAGATGGGAGCTCCAAGAAGATGCAAAAGTAGATATTAAGGGTCATGATGTTCAAAAACTAGAAAATGGTAATCAAGTCTTATGGATAGAAGAAGATGAACTTGAAAGATTCAAAGAATCTGCAGAAGTTTGCCCAGTAACTGTAATACATATATATGATGAAAAGGGGAATAAGATAATTTAATTCTCAATTTATATATAATACTAGATAAATATTTATATACAATCTAATCTTTTAATAAAAGAAATAAATTCTTGAAGGAGGATAAAATGGATTTTACATTACCAAAATTAAAGTATTCTTATGATGCTTTAGAACCATATATAGATGCCAAAACTATGGAAATTCACCATACAAAACATCATCAAGCTTATATTGATAAGTTAAAAGCAGCTGTTCAAGGTACTGAATTTGAAAAAAAAGATCTTAAAGAAGTTCTACAAAATATAAAAAAAGTCCCAGAAAAAATAAGACAAGCAGTTATAAACCATGGCGGAGGTCATTTAAATCATACCTTATTCTGGCAAATAATGGCTCCAAATGCAGGAGGAAAGCCAAAAGGAGAGATAGAAAAAGCAATTAACCAGAAATTTACAAACTTTGATAAATTTAAAGAAGAATTCTCAAATGCAGCAGCAACAGTTTTTGGCTCTGGATGGGCATGGTTAGTCTTGAATAAAGGAAAATTGGAAATAATACAAACTAAAAACCAAGATAGTCCTCTAATGGAAGGTAAAATACCAATTTTAGGATTAGATGTCTGGGAGCATTCGTACTATATTTTAAGGCGGAATAGAAGACCAGAATATATAGAAGCATGGTGGAATGTAATAAACTGGGAAAAAGTCAAAGAGTTGTTCAATCAAGCAAAATCTTAATTTTTACAAGTATCTCCAGTAAAGTATTTAAATCCAAGGATAGCATAAATTATCCAAAGAGTGAATTATTATGATAAAAAAAGAGATAACCTGTCATATATGTAATAAGAGAACAGTAATAGGTGATTTAAGGGCTAATAGAGATGGCAAGAGTTGGATATGTGTATCATGTTATGAAAACCAATTTCCTAGAAAACAATTAAAAAAGGAAAGAAATTATAATAAACTTACATTACCTAAATCAAAATTATCAAAATATCCTGACACAAAATACAAATGTGCTAGCTGTTTTTTTATAACAGAAAAACTATCCATAAATGCCTTTTGCCCTAACTGTGGAAGAAAAAATACTCTTTATAAATTACCATCAGCATCTGAGATTTTAAAAGAGGTTAATATGATCAGTTTATAGGTCATTTTTTCCTTCTCTTTCTCTTAGTTGATTTATTTAGTTTTTTACCATTCTTCTGAAACCAAATCAGATAGATTAAAGGCAAAATTCCAGCACTATTCACCATCAATAAAACAACAAACCAAACATTCTGATCATTTCTAGCCGATTTCCAAAGCGCAATCCCCTTCAAGATTAAATCAATAATCAAGATCAAAATTAAAAAACCACCAATACCTGCTAATCCCATAATTCCAATTAAATTTTCAACCATTTTTACCTCTCACAGCAACATACTCCAGTATCTTCACAATATAACCTATAGGTATTATCAGTAACTAATCCTCTAGCCTCGCAAGGTCTTTGACTCGCACTTACTGATAAACACATACCAGAAGAAAAACCTTTATCTTGACACGAAACAGCACACTTATCAGTCTTACTTATAACATATTTCAACAAAAAAAAAGTATTAACTATCAACAAAGCTATAATCAGTAATAAAACCCACTTTCTCATTTCAACCTCTTTTATAAAAAGTTCTAATTTACTAATATTTAAATTATACTATATATAATATTTCAGTAAAACTTTTAAATCAAAATTTTTACATTTTTTTTATGACAGATCCCTATAAAGAGGTATATGATGAAAATGAAGATGTATATAACGAAGAATCTCTTGAAGAATTAGAAGAAGATGACGAAATCTCACCAGAAGAAGAAGCTTTCATGGAGGACTATAATAAAGCTGGTAAAAAAAGGAAAAAGAAAAGATGACACCTTATTCTAATTGTAGTGTTAGAAAAGGTCTAGTTTACCAAGAACATAAACCAAAATTATTACAACATGGTGCATTAGAAGATGCTAGACTACAAACAGAAGGGATCACCTCTCCAGAATCCTTGGATATATCTAGTGGTTATTAGAATAATCTTTCACACTTTATTTATCAACAATTCCAAGATGTTCTCTAACTAATATTTCTATATTAGGATTTGTACCAACATGCATATGACTAATATTTCCATTTCTATTTATAATAACTTGAGTTGGAACTCCCCTAATTTCATACTCATCAAATATTTCTCCATGAGTATCAATTGCTACAGGAAATGAATAACAGTTTTTAGCTAAAAAATCTTCAATTGTTTTTCTGTGATCCTCAACTGTTTCACCAGGACTTCTTCTGTTATGTATTGTAATTAATTCAAAACCTTCTTTTTCATATTTTTTATCTAATCTTTGTAACTCAGGTAATGAACCCACACAAGGACCACACCAAGTAGCCCAAAAATCCAACAAAACAACTTTTCCTTTAAGGTCATTTAATTCAATAGAATCAGAATTAATCCAATCATCAGAATTAATCTCAAGTGCAGGTTCTCCGATCAATTCACTTTCAATATTTTCCCAGCTTATAGGTGTGTTTTTTCCAGTTTTGGGTTCTTGTCCAGCAAGAGCAGGTACAAATTTTAAGCTATTAGCATATTCTTTATCTGCTTCCCAAACTTCCCTTGCATAATGTCCAGCTTTTTCTTTAAATCTCTCTCTTTCTTCAGGATCAAGATAAATTCTTGTATCAAATGTTCTACCAAGATGATATCCTTGAGCTAATATTCCCTTAATCCTATTAATCTCACTTTCATTTTCAGGTTGTTCATTTTGTAATCTATTTAAATGATTCTCAAGAACTTGTATTTCTGCTGTAAAATTTCTAGTATCAT
>JBBSWZ010000065.1:0-4368 GCA_038046025.1 Nanobdellota archaeon
TTATCAAAATATTTAAATAGGATGTTTTATGCTTTAAGCTTATGGGCTGGTAGTCTAGTGGTTATGACATTGCCCTTACAACATTAGTAAGTAAGGCAAAGGTCGCAGGTTCGAATCCTGCCCGGCCCATTATAGTTCTAAATAAGAAACAATTAACAATAATATATTAACTAAATAAACCGCACTACAAACCAAACAAAAATTCTTTAATTTAAAATAAGAGATATAAGCTAAATAAATAGAACCTAGAAAAGCTAAAATAGCTAAATAAAAAATAATAGTCATATTATAATAACTTAATAAAAAAATAATTACATAAAAAAATATTCCTACCAAGGAATTTGGAATTCCTACTAATTTTCCATATTTACTGGTAAATGCCTTACTACAAGAAATATTATCTCGAATATCACATCCAGCTTTATAACCCTTTTTTCCTAATTTCCTCTCAACATTATAAGCATATAAAGAGATTAAAAAACCTAAAATTGCTAAAATCTTTAAAACTGTCATATAGCCTTAGGTAAGCTTTAAATATATAAGTTTTACCTTGACTATTAAGCGCTGGTAGTATAGTGGTTAGTATACAACGTTGCCAACGTTGTGACCCGAGAATCTCTCAGGATCGGGATTTCAAATCTCGGCCAGCGCATTCTTATTCCTTCAAGAAAAAATTTAGAATATTAAATTTATTAATATTCCAATCTCTTCCCATCAATAATTATTGTAGGATTTCTCATAACCTGATCTAAATGTAAAAAAGTTATTATATCACCACCAAACCAATAATTACTCCCGATTGCAATATGCGCAGTGTTAAATGCTTTTTCATCCACAACCATACTTCCAACAATCTCAATATTAGGATTAATTCCAATACCAATCTCGCTTATTTTTGTAACATTACTAGGATTTCTTGCAAGTTCTCTTGCGTTCTTCAGAGTCTTACCAAGCAATCTAGCTTCTCTACCACCTTCAATCCTAATTATTTGACTTCTTTTAACAGTTAATTTAATAGGCTCTTCAATGATTATAGTACCATAATCATTTCTAGAACTACCATCAATCACAATTTTTCCATTAACACTTCCAGTTATTGGAGGTATATATACTTCACCAGCAGGCATATTACCGCCTCTATTGCTCCCAGTATAATCTCCATCAACTGCTATACTCTTGCAACCAGTTATATCAGCAGTAATATTCGTTCCAGCTTCAGTAGTAATATTAATTTTTCTACCCAAATCCAAAGTCTTTTTTATTTTTGATGCAGTATTCTTTAACATATCATAATTAACATTTAAAGCTCTGGTAATAATGTAGATATCCTTATTCTCTAAACCACCTAAACTCCCAGTTGAAATAAATCTATGTTTTTTGGAATAACATAGCCGTCTCCAACTCTTTCCAAGTTTTCCAAATCCACCGGGCCTATTTGAAAAAGCCATCAAAACTATATTACCTTCTTTAAACTCAGAAAACCCATTAATAATCTCATCACTTGCAGTCTCAGATCTTGTCTTAGGCCCCTGCATTATAACATTAACTTTATAACCCAAATTTAACGCACACAAATAATAAGCACCACAGATTATAGGAGCCAACCTATGTCCATGGCTTCCCCAGTCCCCAAGGATTAAAATTTCTTGATCTTTTTTAATATTCAATCCCTTTATCAGTAAATTTTTAAAATATCTATAATGATTTTTGACAATACTTAATAGATTATTTCTTTCAAGCCACTTCATTAATTCTTTTTCATGCATATCATATCTAACTACTCATTTTTATTTAAAATTTGCGGATTTATAAAAACTAAAAATTTATAAACTAACTAGACAGCGAAATTTTCATGGATTCGGTGTTTGTAGATGCTAGAGTCAAATTTCATAGGTCTCTTCCATTCGCAAAAAAAAGGAGGAATGAAACTTTCGCAATAATGTCTCAGCTTGCGGAAAAATGTGATCTAAATCTCTTTATCTCTAGACATGATTTTTATAATAAAAGAACTAGATGTTTAAAAAAAGCATGGGAATATAAAGACAATAGATGGCAAATAACTAAAAAGAATAAAGTAGGTTTATGCTATTATCATGGATTAACTAAAAATATAAATCTAGAAGTAAGAAAAATTTCAAAAAGAATTAACCTTCCAATATTAAATAATCTAGAATTAGAGAGGATCTGCGATGATAAATTCCTCACCCATAACATTTTTCCAGACCTAGTTCCAAAAACTTTCTTAGTAAACGACCATTTTGAAATGCATCGCCTTTTACATTTTATTAAAACTGAAAAAATCGTATTAAAACCAAGAGATGGTTCTTTCGGAAGGAATGTTTTGGTAATAAGAAAAAGAGATCTAACAAACGGGATAAAAAGAAATACGATAATTCAAGAATTTATAGACTCAAGAAATTTTTTTGACATTAAAAGACCAAAAGACATGCGTTTAGTAATAATTAATGGAAAAGTTGATCATGCTTATTTACGAATTGCTAGACCCGGTTCATATGTAGCAAACATGATAGTAGGAGCTAAAAAAATATACCTCTCAAGAGATTCAATTCCTTCCTCTGTAATAAGAAGAGCAAAAGTAGTTGACAAATTATTTGAACATTATGGCCCTAGAGTTTACACAACAGATTTCATAATAGATCAGTCTAATAAGCCTTGGTTAGTAGAACTAAACTCAAAACCTGGAATGTTATTCTATGATGGTGCTGAAAAAATTAGAAATAAATACTTTTATAACTTGTTTAATATTTTGAAATCATTATTATGAAATTAGAACTTAAACAAGAATTTGTAAATAAATACTCTAAATTAACTAATTTTAAAGAATATGAAAAAATAATCAACACGTTTATAAGGAAATCAATAAGAATAAATACAATAAAAACAACAATACAAAAAACAAAAAAATCATTATCAGAAAATTATAAATTAACCCAAATACCTTGGTGTAAACAAGGCTTCTGGATTGAATCTGAAAGAAAAGATCTAGGAAATATTCTAGAACATCAATTAGGTTATATTTACATCCAAGAAGCAGCATCCATGCTACCACCAGAAATTCTAAAACCCACTATAAAAGACCTTGTCTTAGATGCAGCAGCTTCTCCCGGTTCAAAAACAACTCAACTTGCGTCTATAATGAAAAACAAAGCTCTAATAATTGCTAACGATGTAGTTTTCCAAAGAATGCTTCCGTTATCTCATAACTTACAACGCTGTGGTGTAATAAACGCAATCACAACAATAATGGACGCTAGAAAAATAGATTTTAAATTTGATAAAATCTTACTAGACTCACCATGTTCAGGCACTGGAACTATTCGAGGTTTAACACAAAATTCTTTTTACACTTGCAAAGTCTATTCGCAACAGAGAATTAAATCTCTATCTAGTTTACAAAAAAGATTAATTTTACAATGTTATAAAAACTTAAAACCAAAAGGAATATTAGTTTACTCAACTTGCTCATTAGATCCAGAAGAAGATGAAGATATAATCCAATTTTTATTAGATAATACAAATGCTACACTTGAAAAAATATCGATCAAGATTAAGTCAGAAATAAACTTAGATTATAATAACTATTCATCAGAACTAAAAAAATGTATAAAATTATGGCCACAATTCTATAACACTGAAGGTTTCTTTATTGCTAAGATTAAAAAACCATAAACTTTATAAATATTATTTTTTAACAAAACTAAAATGAAAGTGGGAGTTTTATATTCAGGAGGAAAAGATTCCAACTATGCATTACAATATGCTCTAGAAAAAGGTTGGGATATTGAATACTTATTATCTGTAAAACCAACAAGAACAGACTGCTATTTATTTCATTTCGCAACAGTTGAGCATACAAAAGAATTAGCTCAAATCCTAGGAATTAAACACATATTAAAAAATTGTTCAGTTGCAGATCCAAAAAAAGAAGCTGAAATTGTAAAGGAAGTTGTTCAAGAAAATCCTGTTGATGCAATTATCCTAGGTGGAACAGGACTTCAGGTTACTCAAATTAAATCTATTCAAGATGCCTTATTACCATTAGGAACAGAAACATTTGCAGCTCATGCTGGCCTAGAACATTCTGATATATTCAAACAAATGATTGAGCAAGGTTATAAAGTTATGATCACACAAATTGCAGCCGAAGGACTAACTGAAGAATGGCTAGGAAAAGTAATTGATGAGATTAATATTCATGAACTATTTAAATTATCTAAAAAATATGGTTTTCATAACGGAGGAGATGGTTCAGCATTTGAAACTTTAATTTTAGATTCTCCATTAATGGATCAAAAATTGGTTGTAGAAAAAGCAACTAGATATATGGAATCTCCTTGTGTAGGTTAC
>JBBSWZ010000066.1:0-11876 GCA_038046025.1 Nanobdellota archaeon
AATTCCATAAAGAAATTCTACTTTATACTATTTATATTGTTTTTGTTTGATTTTTATTAAAAAGTTACCACTAATCGATTAAAAGATATATATATAAGAAATAGTTTCTAATATTTTAAATAAAAGAGGTTTATTTAATGATTAAGTTTGATGATAATAAAGTAATAATAACTATTTTTGCTGTAGTAATTGGCTTAATGTTATTTAATTCTGGATCTTTTACTAAATTTACTAGTACTGGGAAAGCTGTAGAAACTACTAGTACTTCTAGTATACAGTGTGGAGTAGATACATTAATGATGAGCCTTTCTACTAATGGTTATACTCCTGCTATTTATGGAAGCTGGGTAGTTTATCGTAGTGGGAGCGGGGGAATCCGTATGTATGATCTAGTCAAAAAAGTAGAAACGAAGATACCTGTAGTTGGATTCTATCCTGCTATTTATGGGAGCAAGATAGTTTATCATAGTAATAGAGGTGGAAATTTGGATATTTATATGTATGATCTATCTACAAAACAAGAAAAAAGAATAACAACAGATCCTGCTGATCAATCATATCCTAAAATCTACGGTAATGTAATAGTCTGGGAAGATAAAAGACATGGAGATGGAGCTGTTTATATGTATGATATAAGTACAGGAAAAGAAATAAGAGTAACAACACGGGTTGTTGGTTTAGGTGGTTGGAAAATTGCAATTTATGCTAATAGAATAGCTTATATTTCTAATGATTATATTTATACCTATGATTTGTCTAAAAAAATAGAGACAAGAAGAGTAAAGACCTATGGTGGATATAGTATTTCAAT
Source organism: Nanobdellota archaeon (assembly GCA_038046025.1). Classification (GTDB taxonomy): domain Archaea; phylum Nanobdellota; class Nanobdellia; order SCGC-AAA011-G17; family JACPIM01; genus JACPIM01. The sequence goes on from JBBSWZ010000066.1 coordinate 812, forward strand.
TTACGGTGACACAATCGTTTGGGCAGATAGTAGGAATGGAGAGCCTGATATTTATAGATATAGTTTCAGTACCGGAAATGAAACACAAATAACAAATCTTTCTTCTAGTCAATATTTTCCTCGTGTTTATGGTGATAAAACAATCTGGATAGATAAGAGACATGGGGGTTATGATGTATATATGTATAGTTTAAATTCAAAACAAGAAACAAGGTTAACAACTGTTAATAAATTTAATGATGATGCATCATTTCCTGATATTTATGATAATAAGGTGGTTTGGCAAGGAAACATAGGAACTGGTTATAATATTTATATTTGGGCGGCATGTTATCCTGGATGCTGTATAAATAAACAGTGTTTTACTTTAGGGCAGTGTGATATAGAGGGATATTATACTGGTAAATGTAGCAAAGCTGATAATTCTTGTCCTTAATTTTTGAGGATTTTAAGTATGCTTATCCTTTTTGTTTGATCTTTGTTTTAATTGATTTAAGAATTCTTCACCTGATGGACTGGTTATTTAGTGAATAATTTAGGACTCTTTGGAGTTTATTGTAGTTTTCCTCATACTAATTCTGAAAGATGGATAGTTAATTTTGTATAGATTGGTAATTCTATCGGCGTTGCTAAAGTCCCTGATAAAGAAGAAATTTTAAATATGGGATGGTTTACGTATGATGAAATAAGAAAAATGTATAAAAATGATTTGATTAGAACAAGGGATAACTTTAATATTATAACAGATTCAAAAAAAGCTATTAAAGTTTATGGTCTAGAGAAAAAATTTGGCGGAAGCTTTATGTTTGGGGGGTTAGAGTGGATATTAAAAAAGTTTATGATATTGTAAATTTAGATAAGGAAAAAAAACATGAATTTGTCTTGAGTTTAATTAAGGAAATAGATGAAACTGATAAAGCATTATCATATGAAAAATTAGCTCCTATAATAATTATATAGGGAATGGATGGGTCTGGTAAAGGGACTTATAATAATTTAATAAATAAATATCTGGTATCTTTAGGTTATAATATAATTCCTATAAAAGAGCCTAGTGGTTTTCTAAGAGATGAAATTTACGCCTCTATAAATAAAAAAAGAGATCCATGGATTATATCTGCTTTGTTTATTTTGGATAGAAAACACCAGTTTAATTTATTATCTAAAGAAAATTACGGGGGAAAATCTATATTGCTCTTCGATAGGAGCTACTTTTCTACTTTGGTTTATCAAACAGCGCAAGGAATCCCTTTCAATGCTTTGCTAAAATTGCATTATTTTATCCCTAAACATAAATTGGCTTTTGTTTTCGTTTGTAATCCTGAAACTGCGAGGGATAGGGTCTTAGCCAGATACAAGGCCACTGGAAAAGATATCATTGACGAATTTGAAAAATTAGATTTTTTGAAAATGGAGAAGGAAGGATATGAGAATATTATAAAGCATATAAATGATTGTTTTTTAGTTGATACTACGGGTGATGAAAATGATATACCAAGAATATTTGAAAAAATTAAGAAAATCTTGGATGAAGAGATAAATTTTTAAATTGAATTATTTTATTCTTCATTATGGCAAAGAAATGTTCAATTTGTGGGAATAAGATAGAAACAACTTTTTTGGGAAAGATTGTTGGAACACAAGTAGGGAAGAAGTATTATTGTAATAATTGTCAGAGTGATAAGAAAAATAAGTTTGATTAGTTCTTGTTGTGGAATATTTCTAGATTTAGTCTTGACATTAAATAAGCTAATGTGGATTCTGCCCCCTGGTTTAAATTAATAGAGCGTTCCATTAATCCATCATAGCATCCGCCTGTTGTTTCATCATACATTGTCATGTTTAATGAGTTTTTACCTAAGAACCAATTAAATGTGATTAATGCTTTATTATAGTACTCAGGTTTTTTCGTTATTCTATAAGCATCAAGATAAACGTCAGCCATTGATCCTGCATCTACTGGCTGCTGATCATAGAATGCTCTTTTTCCATTATATTTATACCATCCCTTTTGCCCTACTAATATTAGTTTGTTATCGATTATTACTATTTCTGTTAGGAATTTTAATGATCTTTCTGCAATTTTTAGATATTTTTTATCTTTAGTTAAGTCATAAGCTAAGAATAATGCTTGAGGTAATCTTCCGTTTGAGTAAGTTATATTTTTTTCAAACCATTTCCAGTCTTTTGTACTTTCGTGTTTATAAACTGAAACTAACTCATCTGCATACTTTTTTATTTTCTGCAGTATCCATTTTTGTTTGTATTTCTTATAATATTGATATAATCCTAGGATAAAATATGCTTGTCCTCTTGGTGTTTTGAATTTTATGTCTTTTGATTTATCAAAAATTTCTTTAGCATGTAATTTTATATTGTTGTGAATATTATTGCTTGAAACTACTGTGGCACAAGCCCACAAAGCTCTACCAAAACTATCTTCAGATCCTACTTTATCTAAAAATTTTCTTTTGTAACTTACAAAATTATGAAATTTACCATTTCTCATTTGAGTGTAGTGTATGAAACTTAAGTATCTATTTATTAGGCGATTAGTGATATTATTTTTTTGTAGGTTATAATGCCTTGAAGCTACTATTAATGCTCTAGCATTATCATCTAGAGTGTAACCTGTATTATTGTTTTTAATTGAATACTTACTATGTTGAACTATGCCTGTATCATCTGTTAGGTTTCTCATATGATCTAGTCTAATCTTTGGTAATTTTCTTAATCCTACATTTGGGTTTATATCCACAATATTTTTGTAAACTTCAAAATAAGAATTAGCTACATTTGACCAGATCATTGTCTTTCCTAATTCATAAGCATTGTTTTCTATTTCTTTCTTTAGTTTTGGATCTTCTATCAAATGAAAGATTGCATTAGTAAATGATTTTGAATTTCTAAATGGGACTAGAATTCCTCTGTTTTTTGATAAAACATCTCTGGCGTATAAACTAGGAGTTGAAATAATTGCTTTGCCTGCTCCAAGTGAGTAAGCTACTGTTCCCGATGTTATTTGATCTGGATCTAGTGATGCATTAATATATATGTCAGAAGCTTGCAGGTATTGAATTATTTCTTCTAGTGATAGGTATTTGTTGTAGAATCTTACATTTTCTGTTAATTTTAGCCTTTTAACTATATTGATTAATTTTAATCTATAGCTCTCTCCTTCTTCTTTTCTTACTTTTGGATGTGTTTCTCCGACTATTACATAAAGCAGATTAGGATATTTTTTTACAACTTTTGGAAGAGATCTTATAACATATTCTATTCCCTTTCCTCTACTTAATAATCCAAAAGTACTTAGAACTATTCTATTAGATAATCCAAGTTTTTCTTTTGCATTTATAACGTCTGCTCTTTTGACATTTGGTACTCCATGAGGTATTATTTTGATTTTTGATTGATCAATATTATATTGTTCTGATAAAATTTTTTTTCCGATTTCTGTCATCACTAAGATTGCTGAGCATCTTTTGGCTATTGCTTGAACAACTTTCTTTCTTTCAATGTTTGGATTCTGTATGACACTATGGAAGTTTACTACTACTGGTTTTGTTAGGGATTCCATGAATGGTAATAAATAGGAACCATATTCTCCTCCAAATAGACCAAATTCATGTTGTATACAAACTAATTTTATATTTTCATTTTCATTGATTTCCTTTACTTTTTCAATATAATGTTCCATGTCTGATTCATCCATTTGATTAATGACATCTTTTTTGTAGTTGTAAATAGAACTTCCATTATCATTAATTGCTAAAATTGCGGATTTTACTGTTGGATTTATTTTTTTATCTAATGCTTGAGTAAGATCTTGAGTGAAAGTTGCTATTCCACATTCTCTTGGAGGGAAACTAGATACATATAGAACTTGAAAAGGATATTTTGTTGAACTTACCACCATCTTTTTAATACCATTGGAGTCCCTTGAAGTCGAATTTGAAGTCAATACAGTCCAATTCTTTCATCAACTTACTCTTATTTTTACAATAAAACAATATACTACCGCCCCCACCCGCACCGCAGAGTTTTGCAGCTATTGCCCCATGCATTAAACCAAAGTTTATAAGTTTATTAATCTTTTGATTAGTTACTTTTGATGATAACTTCTTTCTTTCTTTGAATTCTTCATTCAAAAGTTCAGCGAATTTGTTGAGATCATTTTTTTTCAAAGTTGATTTCATTTCTTTTGCTATGTTCCTTATTCTCAACAATGAATCTACATTTTTTCCCTTAACAAAATTATTGATCATGGCTTTATTTATGTTTGTTGAGAAATGAGGTTTTCCTGTGTAATGGAGTAATAACGAATCTTCAAGTTCTTTTATTGTTGATTTTTTTAAGTTTAGTTTAGTTATTTTTACTTTTTCGTCTTTAAATTCTAGGAAATTTATTCCTCCTAAGGCTGCTGTATATTGATCTTGTTTTCCACCTGTGAATCCTATTGCCTGTTCTAATTTGTACGCTTTTTCTGCTAATTCTATCTTATTTTTTATTCTTGTAATTAATGCTAACCAAACTACGTTCATAGCACCACTTGTTCCTAGTCCAGAATTCGTTGGTATATCAGCATAATATTTTAATCCTACTTTCTTGTCTGTTGCAATTAATTCCCCTTTAATGTAATGATTTATTGCAGCGTTTAAAACAGCCCCCCCTATATGTGTAAAAGGTGCTATGTCTGTTGTTCCTCCTGCAAAATCTATTCTTACCGGTGCTTTCACTCTTTTTATCATTTTTTTATTTTAAAACTATTTAATAGTTCTTCTAAATTACAATATGCAACTGAAATACATTTATCTGCACACCCATAATAAACTAGTAGATTATTGTCTTTTAAAATTGTTCCTGTAGGGAATACTATTCCTCTCTCCCCTTTTTTTTCGTAATTTTTCTCTGGTTTTAGTATTGGTTCATCTAGTCTTGCAATTATCTTTCTTGGATTTTTTAGATCTAATAATGCTGCTGTGACTCTATAGTTTAAGCGGTTGCTAACTCCATGATAAATTAATAACCAGCCTTTTTTTGTTTTTATTGGTGGTGGTCCAGAACCAATTTTTAGTTCTTCCCATTCATATTTTGGTTTCATTAATAGTTTAGGATGCCATAATTTCTTGAATTTTTTTGTATGTGAAATCCAAATGCTTGGGTAGGCCGTTTCATAATAGGTTCCTGTCCATAAATTTGGTCTATGTAAGAATGTGAATTTATTATTTATTTTTTCTGGGAATAAAACAACGTCTTTATCATCTGAACCTGGGGATGTTATTTTTCCATACCTTTTGAATTTTTTAAAATCTTTAGTTGACATCAATGCTGTTTGTGGTGTTGCATATCCTGATAAAGCTGGATTTTTTAAGACTACGTAAGTTATGTAATATGTATGATCAAATTTAGTTATTCTTGGATCTTCCATACCATATTTTTCATAATCTTCTTTTAAATTTATTAATGGTCTTGAGAATCTTCTGAAATTAAAACCATCTTTGCTTATTGCTAGTCCTATCCTTGAGATGTAGTCTTTGTCTTTTCCTATAGCTCTGTAGAGCATGTATATTTTTTCATTAAAATATGTTACACCAGGATTAAATACTTCTAAATTTTCCCATTTATTTTTGGTTGGTTTTAATATAGGGTTTTTCTTGTATCTTGTTAGTTTCATTTTATTAATAAAGATGCTCCTAATAATCCGGGTTCTTTTAATTTTGAAAATTGGATGTTTATTTTTTTTGGTAAAATTGTATATTTTTGAACTTGTTTTCTAACTTTATTTAAGAAATTATTACCTAAATCTCGCATGCCTCCAGCAATTATTATAACATCTGGGTCTAGAATTGTAGCTAAATTTGCTATTCCCATGCTAAGATATTTGATTTCATTATTGATTATTTCTTTTGCCTTTTTAGAATTTATTTTTAATAAATCGTGTGCTTCTATTTCTTTTTTGAAGTATTTTTTTGTTATTTTTTTAATTGATTTTCCTCCTGCTAAAACTTCAAGTTCTTTTCCATCTTGAATAATCATGTGTCCTGCTTCTGATGCATAACCAGAGCCAGTATAAAGCTCATTGTTAATTATAATTCCTGCACCAATTCCAGTACCAAGAGTTAGTAAGGCAATATTTTTTTTCTTAACTCCTAACCTTGCTTCTGCTAAAGCTGCACAATTGGCATCATTTTCAACTATTGTTTTTATTTTAAATTTGGATTGAATTGTTTTTTGTAAGTTTAATGTTTTAAATGGTAAATTTGGAGGATTCTTGATTATACCATGGCTAATGGGTCCCGGACTTCCTATTCCTATTCCTTTGATTTTCTTATTCTGTTTAACTTCCTTAATAGCATTAACTAAATTTTTAATCACAAAACTCTTTCCTTTTTTTGCTTGAGTCTCTGTTTTATGTAGTTTTATTATTTTGGATCCTTTAAATAGAGCTGCTCTTATATAAGTTCCTCCTAAATCTACTGCGATTTTATACTCTACCATATTTATCCTCCAATCTAATTATATCTTTTTCATCAAAATCACCGAAGGAAACCTCTAAGAATCTAGCTTTCTTTTTTGCAGAAACTCTATGAGCAGTATTTTTTGGGATTATTACTTCTTGTCCTTTTTTTGCAGAGAATTTTTTATTTCCTATTTCAAATATTAAATTAGAATCTAAGGCTACCCAGAATTCAGATCTTTTTTTGTGTTTTTGCTTGCTTAAAATCTGATTAGGATTGATTGTTATAAGCTTTACTGTACATTTTTTGTTTAGAGCATATTGTCTAAACTTGCCCCAAGGTTTTTTCACCTCTTTTATCATAATTAAATAGAACTAATTTTTATTTAAATAGTTTACTTTTGAGTATTTTATTCAGATATTCCAATTTTTTGACTATTTCAAAAAGTTTATATAAATCTTTAATTTTGTATTATAGAGTAAGAGGTGTAAAATGATTGTTGATGAGGCGTATGATAAGGCTATTGAAGTTATAATAAAAAGTTGTAGAAAGAATGGATTATATGCTTCTGTTAATGGTTATGATTCTGTTTGGGCAAGAGATAGTATAATTTCCTTCTTAGGGGCTAGTTTGATTGATAATAAATTTAAGAAAGCTTTTGAAAAAACATTAGTAACCTTAAGTAGATATCAGAGCAAACTAGGGCAAATACCTAATAATGTTGATATTTTCTCAGATAGTAAGACCAAAAATGGTATTAGCTATGCGACTATTGATTCTAGTTTATGGTATATAATTGGTCATTATTTATATGCTTCTAGATATAAAGATAATAGATTGTTGAGAAGATATAGAGATAATATTGATAGAGCTTTATTATGGGTTAAGTATCAAGATGCTGGTGAAGATTTGATGCCAGAGCAACAACCAACTAGTGATTGGCAAGATGCCTTTCCACATAAATATGGGCATACAATAAATACACAGGCTCTTTATTATAAATCTTTGAATTTAGTCGGTGAGAAAAATCTAGCTGGAAAACTGAAAAGTTTAGTTAATGGTAGAAGTGATAAGGCTCTATTTGATAGAAATAGAGGATTTTATTTACCTTTTGCTTGGAAAAATCATGATGGTATTAAAGAAGAGGGAGATTGGTTTGATTCTTTGGGCAATTTATTAGCTGTTAATTTTGATTTAGCTAGTAGGAATGAATCCATAAGTATTTTGAAATATATTAAATCTAAAAAAATTGATAAGCCATACCCTGTTAAGGCAATTTATCCTCCTATAACTAAGAAAAGTAAACATTGGCAAGATTATTATGTTAAATCAGGTAGTTTGCCTAATAAATATCTGAATGGAGGAATTTGGACTTATATTGGCGGGTTTTATGTTGTTGGTTTAGTTAAAATGGGAAAAATAAATGAAGCTAGGAAAGTTCTAAAAAAATTGGCTGAGGCTAATATTAGAGGAAATTTTGCTGAATGGATGGATGGTAAAACAGGAAAACCTGGTGGAGGTAAATCTGAACAGACTTGGAATGCTGGACTTTATATTCTAGCTTATGAAAGTGTTGAGAAAAATAAAAACTTAATCAATATTTAATCTTTTTTTAGTTATTTCTTCTATTTTTTGTGCTATAATTTTGTAATCAAAGTTTTTTACTGCATGTTCCCTTGCTGCTTTTCCCATTTTATCTGTTAATTCTTCATCTGTTAGTAATTTTAGAGAAAATTCTGCTAATTCATCTGGATCTGCCCTATACCCAAATACTTTTGGTTTATCAAATTTTAATATCTTTTTTTCTTCAAAGCCCATATGAGGATATACCCATTCTTGATCTAGAATAACTTCTTCAGCTACTTTAGCAAGAAAACCTGTTTTTTTATGGATTATTGTTTCTGAAGGTCCCATTTTATTGATTGAAATTACTGGTTTTCCACAAGCCATTGCTTCTACCTGAATCATACCGAAACCTTCAATTCTTGATGGAGCGGCATAGAAATCACAAGCATTTAATAAATATACCATGAACTCATTTGCAAATTCTTCATCCATGAATTTTACTTTGTCTGTTATACCTAACTTTTCTACTAATTCTATTTCTTTTTCTCTCCATTCTTCAGAGCCTTTGCTTGGCCAGGACTTACAGACATATTTCCAATTTGGATATTCTTTATCTATCTTAGCTAGAGCTTTAAACATTTCCTGTGCTCCTTTTGAAGTAACATCCCCGCCAATTGTTAAGATAAATTTTTCATTATCCTTTATTTTTAACATATTTCTAACCTTTTTATTCATTTCTGGATTATTAATTGGTTTGAATAAGTTTGTGTCAATTCCTATGTGCATTGGAACTATCTTGTTTATATTTACATTATCTCTTTTGTAGATTTGTCTTACCCATTTACTTGTTGTAAACATTAATTCTAAGGCATCAAAATCTTCTTGATAGTTTGCTACCCATCCATCTGCATTGAACCAAGGTATTGGTGTGACATTATATTTTAAAGGTTCTCTTACGATATCAGGAACATTGCCCCAATAGCCTATTCCATAAGCAACCTGTAAGTTTAGATTTTTTAAATAGAACCTTTTTTGGAAGTTATCAGAGAAATGTGCTGGATAAACTTCGTGATTTCTTTCTAGTAAACCTTTGTAAAGTAAATGTCCTTGTATGCTTAATCCGTCTGATTCAGGCGGATGTGCGTATAAAACTGCAGCTCTCATTTTTGTTTTTCAAATGTCTCTGTTTTTTGACAGCTTATAGATTCAAAACTGTCAGGTGCAAATCCATAGATTTCCTCTATGATTTGCTTTTTCTTACTAAAGAGCGTTGAATTTAATTTTATTAACTTATCTGTTTTTAATTTTGCTATTATTTTCTTATCAACTAGTAAATAATCGAAGAAAAAAAGATTTTCTGAATTAAGTTTTCTTTCTTTGATGAGTTCAAGGACAGCTTTGTGTGTTTCCTTGTGTCTTATATGGCCATACTCTCCATTAGAGTTGTGAGTAAATATGTAATCATATTTTTTGTTAGGAGTTAGATTTATTATGAACTTTTTAACTTCTTTTATGTCTAAAGGATTTAATTTGTCATCTTCCATGTTATCCATTTTGCATTGAGCTTTTAATATTTTACAAACTTTATAGAATTTTGGAGCTCTGTCTGAATCATTTTTTCTACATAGAGAGATGATGTTCCAATTCCAATCCTTATGCTTTAAGATAAATCCACCCATCCAAATTGTTTCATCATCGGGATGTGCAACTATTACTAATGCAGAAGTCATCTTTTGAATTTCTTTATATTATTAATTGTTGTTTCAGTTATCCTTTGTAATGCTTCTTTAGTGTAAAAAGCAGAATGAGGAGTAACTATCACATTTTTTTGATTGATTAACATATGATTACTCAATACTATTTTTAAATCGAACTCTTTTGATATTTTTTTACTTAATAATTGTTTTTCTTCTTTAATAAAATCTTCTTCCTCTAGAACGTCTAATCCGGCTCCTGCAAGAATTCCTGCTTTAAGCCCATATAAGATTGCAGAAGTTTCTACTATTGGACCACGAGCAGTGTTGATCAAGATAGAGCCCTTTTTGAATTGTTTTATATTTCTTTTATTGATTAGATGATGTGTTTGTTTTAATAAAGGGCAGTGTATTGTGACTATGTCTGATTTTTTTAATAAAGTTGGAAGTGTGGTAAATTTTAATCCAAATTTTCTTTCTAATCTCCTGTCCTTATCTTTACTTACTCCCAGTATCTTCATTTCAAAACCATGTGCTATCTTAGCAACATGTGATCCTATATGGCCAACTCCTATTATACCAATTGTTTTGCCCTTTAAGTCAAAACCTTCTAAGTTTTTTAATGAAAAATCATTTCTTCTAGTTTTGTCGTGAGCATCACAAATCTTTTTGCTGAGTGCAAGTATTAATCCAAAGGTGTGTTCTGCTACTGTGTTTTCTCCGTAAACAGGTACATTCATAACTTTTATTTTTCTTTTTTTACATTCTTGTAAATCAATATGGTCTAGGCCTGTTGACATTGTTGCTATTAGTTTTAAATTTGGTAATAGATTTAGAATTTCTTTAGTTATTTCTGAATATATAAAAATTGTGATAGCATCTACATCTTTTATTTTTTTTGCTGTTCTTTTTGTTAGTTCATTATCAAAGAAAAGTAGCTTATGATTCTTTAGTTTTTTCTTTACTAAATCTTTTTCATCTTTATCAAGCTCAAAAAATGCTATCTTCATAGTAACTCTTTTATTATCTTTTTAGGATTCTTTGATTTTGTTATTGCAGATGAGACTATTACCCCTTTAGCTCCTAGTTTTTTTGCTATTTTAACATCCTTTTTATTGTGAATACCAGCACCTACTAATATATTAGTCTTTACTTTTTGGATTGTTTTCTTGATTAAATTAGGATCTGCTTTAGAAATTGAAATTTTTCCTGCAATTAATTCTGGTGGTTCTAATGCTATGTATGTTGGTTTTAGTTTTGAGATCTTTAGTGCTTCTTTTGTATTTTTTGCGAAAACTATTGTTTTAAGTTTTAATTTTTTACATCTTTGGATTGTTTGTTTTA
>JBBSWZ010000067.1:0-1162 GCA_038046025.1 Nanobdellota archaeon
GTAACTGGAAGTTATCATTGTAAAAAATGTTGGTATATTGGACCAATGATTATTGAAAAAGAAATTAGCAAGTTGAATGGAAGATAGCTGCTATTTTCTTTTTTTGCATTAGGGCTTGATTATATCTCTCAATGGCTTTCATATTTTTATCTAAAAATAATGGTATTCTTTTAGAATTTACTAGATCTCTAAGATTCGGTGGCATATCTAAATAACCGGAATTTCCTGTCCCTATAATAATTAATTCTGGATTAATATCTAATAAGTCTCGTACATCTTTAATTTTTAGTTCATGTCCTTCCCTATCTTCCCAATGTTTTACTCTGGTATCTAGTATTTTAATATCTCCTAGATAGGATTTTCCATCAATTACAAAAGATCCAAATTTATGCTCTTCTATCATTATACCCCTAAAATATTGATGTTTTTGAAATTTATATAGATTACTAGATTAAAGTGGCGAGGTAAGAAGAAATTTAGTAGGATTAACTATCTTTATTTTTCTAAATTCTTCCAAGTTTAATAGATGTAAATCTCCAGAAATTATATAATTAGCATTGCCTTTTAGAGCACATTCTAGTACTTTATTATCAGTTGGATCCTCTATTATAAGATTTAATCTTTCTTTAGGATATACTAATTCACTTATTTCAACTAAATATTTTAAAAACTCTGCCTTTTTTCTTGCAGAAATGAAATTAAATTTTTGCCTTTGTAATACTTTGATTAATTCATTTAACAGTTCTAAACTTTCAATGAGTTGGATGTCTCCTTGAATACATTTTTTAAGTATTTTTCTTTCGTTTCCATCCCAACCTAAAGCTGATATTAAGATATTTGTATCTAGAACTACTCTATGCATTTTGCTTTCTTACTGCTTCTATCTCTTTTTCTACATCTGTTCTTGTGATACCTTTTTCTTTAAATTGCTTAGAAAAGAAATCTAATAGATCAGACATTTTTTCTTTTACTTCTTTTTTTGAAATCTTTTCAAGTATAATTTTACCGTTATCACTTAAAACTAAGAGTTTATCTTGTTTATTTAAACCAGCTTCTTCTCTAAGGCTTTTTGGTATAACTACCTGTCCTTTACTTGAAATTGTTATTATATCTATCATTTTATAAAAAGTAAGGCAGGACTTACTTATAAGCTTTTTGTTTT
>JBBSWZ010000067.1:1262-3726 GCA_038046025.1 Nanobdellota archaeon
TTCCTGATGAATTGAAAAATAAATATCAGGAATTAAAAAATAAATTAGATAAATTCAAGAAGGAATTGTTAGGTAAATTTAATAAATATATTTTGGGATTAAGTTTAATGCCTCCTTTAAAGGATGCTAAAAATAAGAATGAGATTAATGTTTTTGTTTTAGTTGATGATTCTGATAGTAAAGATATTGCTAAATTTGAGTTAAGAGACAGATTAATTAAAGTTGTTGATAAAATTGCTAAAGATATTGATAGTAATATTGTTCCTGAAGTTATGTTGAATACTGAGTTAATTGAAAGTTGTTATGATGCTAAATATGAAATTTTAAGGGATATTGGAGATAGTGCTCCATTTTATGATCCTAGTGATATGTTAGCTGCTATAAAAATAGCGGAAGTTCATAAATCTATGACTATTAAGAAGTTTGAGAAATATATTGTTAGTTATGTTGCAGCTGGTAGTTTATTTAGAGGTGAAAAAAGTAATGATATTGATGTTTACATTGTGGTTGATGACACAGATGTAAAAAAGATGAGTAGGTTTGAGTTAAAAGATAAGTTAAGAGCTATTATAATTCAAATGGGATTCCAAGCAAAGCAAATAACTGGAGTTCAAAAAGAATTTCATATACAAGTTTATATTTTAACTGATTTCTGGGAAAGTGTTAAAGATGCTAGTCCTGTTATTTTCACATTTTTGAGAGATGGAATTCCTTTATATGACAGAGGAGTTTTTATGCCTTGGAAATTATTACTTAAAATGGGAAGGATTAGGCCTAGTCCTGAAGCTATTGATATACACATGGATGTTGGTGAGAAAAGTATTGATTTAGCTAAAAATAGATTAGTAAGTGTTGTAGGACAAGACTTATATTATGGTATATTAAATCCTGCTCAAGCAGCTTTAATGTTGTATGGTATTGCGCCTCCTAATCCTAGGGAAACTATTAAATTATTAGATGAGATATTTGTTAAGAAAGAAAAATTATTAGAGAAAAAATATGTTGATATTCTAGAGAGAATATTTAAGTTTTATAAGGATATAGAGCATGGTAAAGTTAAGGATATTTCTGGATCTGAGGTTGATAGTTTGTTAAAAGATGCTGATGCCTATATGAAAAGGATTAAGAAATTGTTTAACCAAATTGAAAAGAAAACTGAATCCGCTATTATAGTTGAATTATATGATCGTTGTGTAAAAATTGCGAAAGATGTTTTAGATTCAGAAAATGTTAAAGGTGATTCTGTAAAAGGCTTTAATGAATTAGTCAAGAAAGGATTAATGCCAGAAAGATTTTTAGGAATATTGAAAGCTGTGATAAAGGCTAAAAAAGATTATGATGCTAAAAAATTAAGTAAACAAGAAATTGAGAAAGTTAGAAGAGTTGGTTCTGTATTTATAGGAGCTATGACTGAATATATACAGAGAAAAAGAGGGATTGAGCTTGAAAGAGCTAAATTAAGATTTAAATATGGTGATAAATTTGGAGAGATGTATTTGTTAGATGATAATGTGTTTATAATTGAGGATATTGATGCTAAGGATAAAGTTATAACTAAGAGTAAGATGGATAAGGATGGACATCTAGGTAAGTTTAGTAAGTGTGATTTAGTTGAGTTAGAAGATGAGATTACTAAAAGAAGAATTCCTAAACATGTTTTCATTAAAGAGCATGTGTTTGAAGATTTGAAGAGTTTATTTGGAAAAGATGTTAAAATTAGTGTGAATTATTAAATAAATCTATAATCCCAGAATCTATCCCATCTTGACATACTATTTTTCTTAATTTCTGCATTTGACCAAGCTTCTTGGAATGTTTTATATTGAAGTAATCCTGGCAATTTTTTGCTTGCTCTTTTTGCGTATTTTATAGCTTTTTGTGGATCTATATTTGCCATGTTGTCTATTGCTGCTGAAAAAACATTAGCTACTTTATCTGTAAGCAATTCTATATTACGTCTTACATATCCTATTTCTTTTCCAAGTAATCTTTCAAGTTCTGTTGGAACAAATTCATTTATTCCTGTAGAAACTTCTTGTTTTTTTGTAGTTTCTTCAAGTCTAGGTACATAATCTTGGATAAATTCTTGTGCTAATCTTTCTTTTGGGACTAGTCCTTTAATAGCACCTTTTGTTATTTCATATAAGTCTTTAATTTTACTTAATGAAAAATAAGGTGTTTTAGTTCTAGAATCATCAAAAATTGGAATCTCGTTAGGATCAACATTATCAATATATTTTAAGCTGCTAATTCTTTTATCTCTTGCATAATCTCCTATTGCTCTTAATCTAATAGCGGCTTCTATTGCCCTTTTTTTATGAGAAGGATCATTTCCATTCTTTTTGTGAGATTCTGACTGTTCAACTAAGGTCTTTGCTGCTGCAGAGGCGTATCTTGATAATTCTCCTTCATTAGAACTTAAATTTCCCTTTGTCTCAAGATATAATCTAAGTCTTCTATTATT
>JBBSWZ010000068.1:0-27286 GCA_038046025.1 Nanobdellota archaeon
TTGCTGCAAAATGGTGATATTGGAGTGCAAATGTTTTGTCCATGTACAACTAAAGATCTATTTATATTTTTCCATTCTTTTTTTGGAAATAGTTTTTCTAAAGCTTTTTCTGTTTGTATGGGTTTTTTAGATTTTGTTAGTCCAAGTCTATTGGAAACGCGAAAGACGTGAATGTCAACACCAATTACTGACTTCCCATGGACCTCTGATAAAAATACATTGGCTGTTTTTCTTCCTACTCCTGGAATTTTCATTAGTTCTTCTTGTGTTTTTGGTACTTTACCTTTATGATTATCTAATAAATATTGTGCTGCGTTTTTAATTCTCTTAGATTTTTCTCTAAAGAAACCAATTGATCTTATTATTTTTTGTAATCTTCTTGTTTCTATGCTAGCTAGTTTTTCTGGTGTATTGATTGTTTTGAATAATACATTGCAGATTTTTTCTGTTTGAGTGTCTCTTGCTCTGGCACTTAAAATAGTTGCTATAAGAATTTTGAACGGATCTTTAGTTTTTTCTTGAATTGAGGTTGATAATGGTTTTTGATACTTTTTATATTCTTTTTTTAGAATTTTTAGGATTTTTATAGCTCTTATTTTTTTATCCATATTAGATTTCTATTCCAATAAATTTTCTGATTAGTAACCCAATAAAGAAAGTTATTGCAGCAATTCCAAGACTAAGAGCTATCATTTCAAAAAATCTTTTTTTGAATGGTAAATCCTGTGCTATAGACGAGTAAAAAGTGAAAAGGAAAATAATGAATATTGCAGTGAAAATAGTTATACTTAGAGATAAAAATACATTATTTAAGATTAGATAAGGTAATATTAGGAATAGAACTGTGAATAGGTATGCAATGCCTGTATAGAAGGCTGCTTTTTTAGGGTTTCTCTTTTGTCTTTCTGATTTAATAGATAGATATTCTGATGCCCCCATTGAAAATGATGCTGCTATCCCTGTTATTAATCCAGCTATGGCAATTAATCGTGCATTTTGGAATGCTAAGGTAAATCCTGCTAGTGCTCCTGTTAATTCAACTAATGCATCATTTAAACCTAGAACTATTGATCCTACGTAATTTAGTTTTTCTTCTTTTAATAATTTTAATAATTGAAATTCGTGTTTGTCTTCATCTCTTATTATATTTTTGGCTATTGGTACAGATCTTGCTAGCTGAGAATAAGATCCATAAGAGAAAACTTCTCCTTTTTCCATTAATTTTATTCCAAAAGTGATGCCAAATATCCTGCACAGTATTATGAAAAACCATAATTTAAACATATTCGGCTCTATATTTCTTTTAGTAAATTTTTTCCAGTAATTATAATGTCTTAATTCATCTTTGGCTATATGCTCTAAGACGTTTTTATTAGATTTATTTTTATCCAATTTTGATAATTTTTTGTAGATATAGTATTCTGTTATTTCAGTTTTTTGGAATGTAAGAACTCTTTTTTTAGTTTCCTCTTTTAAAGATTCAAATTCCATAAATAAATTAGTAATTACTAATTATATAAAGTTTATTCTTTAACTTCTTCTCTAGAGCCATCTGGATTGTATTTGTATGTTTTTCCTTGTTCTTCATCTTTTGTTTTATGATGAGAACTGTCACAGAAAGGTTGGTTTTTTGATAATCCACACATACAGATCCATCTTGATTTATCACTAGGTGGGATTTCTAAAGGTCCTTGATTTTCTTTTTTTATTATTCTTGCCATATAAGCACCTATGGTTCTTATTAATCCTCTTAAAGGAAAAGGGGGGTTATTTATAAAATTATTGTTTAATATATAAGGGTAAACCCTTATCAACCCATAATACTTATCAACCTACAGATGGATAAAAGAATATTAAAGGTTTTGAAAGAAATTGAAGATTTTGGTAAAGATAATTATATGTTTAATGTTCCTAGAGAGACTGGTGAATTGTTAAATTTCTTGGTTCATTATAAAAAACCTAGTAAAATATTAGAAATTGGTATGAGTAATGGTTATTCTACTATATGGCTTGCAGAAGCAGGATTTCCTGTTTTCTCTATTGAACCTGATGACGAAAAAATAAAATTAGCTAAAGGGAATTTTGAGAAAGCTGGTTTAAAAAATATTAATGTTATAAAGGGGAAAGGATTGGATGTTTTACCAAAATTAGATGAGAAGTTTGATTTTGTTTTTATTGATGCTGTTAAGGATGAGTATTTAGATTATTTTAAATTGTTAAAGTTAGATAAAGAAGCCATTGTTGTGGCTGATAACATTATTTCTCATGATATTAAAGATTATCATGAATTTATTAATAAAAAATATAAAAGCTGGTTAATTAAAATTAGTAGTGGGGTTGAAGTAACTATATTTTCTGCCATAGATAAGTTTAAAAATGGGTAGTGTAAATAAAGAAGATTATCACATTAGTGGTATAAAAGGAGAAAAATATAATGATGGGAGGCTGGATGGTAGGACAATATTTTGATATGGATTTCATCAAAATCATAGATGATGATGATGATGATAATGATATGGATGATGATGAAGATGAAGAGTAGATAATTTCTTCTTTTTTATTTCTTTTTTTAGAATTTTAAATTTCTTTTAAGAAAAATTCTTCAGGAAGAAGCCTCTTTTTATAGATCTTAAATATCTGTAAACTCTCGGTATCTTCAATTATATCTTCAAAGCGTTCTCTAATAGATATATATATGTTCCTAAACTCTTCCTTTGTTTTTGTTTCTACGGTTAATTCTAAATCCCAACTTCCTATTAATTTATTAAATTCGATGATATTGGGATTTAGTTTACAAAAAGTTTGCAATTCTTGCTCCCTATCAACAGATAAGTTATGGTATTTTATTATTATTTTATTAACAAAAAAATCTATTTTTTGAACATTTAACAATGGTTTAAATCCCTTTATTATACCTGCTTTTTTTAGATTATTCATTCTAAGTATTATTGTTTTAGGATCTACTTCTAGATCTTTTGCTATTGAAATTGCACTTGTTTTGGCATCTTCATTTAGAAAGAATAATATGTCTTTATCCAGGCTATTAATATTAATTATTGGTCTATCGCCTCCTATAACAAGGTCTTCATCATTAATAATACTAGTTAAATAAGTTCTAGGATAGTAGTGGGTTACTACTGTAGTTAGAATATCATAGTTTTTTAATTGTTTGGGGTTTTGGGCTATCAATGATTTAAATTGTTTATTAAACTGGGATGGATTTGTATTTGCAAAAACAACTAGTAAATCAGATCTGCCTCCACATTCAGCTATTTCAATTACATTATTTGATTTAGAAAGGTTTTTTATTAATTCCAGAAATTTTTCTTTACTTAGATAATTTACTTTAAAAAAAACCCTAAAATTAAGATAACCAAACCTAACATAGTCTATAAGAGGATAGAAGCCTGATATAATGTCATCTGATAAGTAATTTTTTACTTTATGGCTGATTAATTGCTGGCTTAGTTTTATATTTTTGCCTATCTTAGAATAAGGCATTCTTGAGTCAGTATCAAGCATTGAGAGTATCTTTATATCTTTTAGTTTATTTTTCATTATTTGTGATAATGTAATATTACTTAAAAACTTTCCTGTTTCACAAATTTTTAACAAGAAACATTATAATATATGTAAATAATAGATATTGGTTATGGATACAAAATATGAAAGAAAGGTTCATGATGCAGTAGTAGCTAGTGAATTTCCTAGTGAAGGGTTTAGTGTTAGAGATTTTCAAAGATATAATACTTCTCTTGGATTATTTGATGCTTTACAGGAAGTAAGAGATAGTTATGATAGACCATTATTAAGGATTACTAGAGCTTTGTATAAGATGATTGGATTGGGAAATGGTGTTCCTTCTTATTTTATTGTTTCAAATTTTGATCCTGATGATTCAGAGCATAGGGCTTTTATTACTTCTGGTAATAGTGAAGATTTTAGAGGAAGCAGTTTTATTGAGGACTTAAGACTTGAAGATAGGTTAAGTTTAGGTCAAGATGGTCGTCCATTAGTACTAAATGAGGATGGAAGAATTATCTATTCTAATGCGCAGTTTGCTAATGGGGTTGGAAAAATGTTAAAAGAAGACAATAAACATAGTGCTGGGGTTACGATTTCAAATGTTTTAGGTGGTATTAGTGTTTATACAATAGAAAGTACTGGAATAATCAATAGGTATAGAGCAGGAGAAGTTACATTTTCTACAGATTCTGAGAGAATTTCTGAAGTCAATAGTCATATACTGCCGGATGTTAGAGAAGTAATTCTTGGCAAAGAGCAACCAATTGATTTAGTTGATTATGGATCGGATATAACTTCTACTTTTTTTAGATCAGTTCATCCTGTTTAATGTCATTTTTGTTAAACATATTATCACTAAAAGTTTCTGTCTCGTAAATTGAAATTTCTGTGTTAGGAGAACGCCAAGCATCTTTATCTAATCTTGCAATGGTACATACTGATTCTAGGAATTGTAATTTATCTTTTATTTTGCTCCATTCTCGAGGTAATAATGATCCAATCCTTATGCCTTGTTTTATAATAACGCCATGCTTATTTTTTTCAATTAGACCTAAAATTTCTTTTTCTGAATCATAAGTTAGTAGCTTTGGCGGTGATATTATTGAAATTTCTATTTCTGTATTTTTTAGATCTTCTGAGGTTAAAGGTGGAAATCTTTGATCATCAAATGCCGCTGTTTTTGTGTTTTCTATTACATTCATTGATAGTTCTTGATGAGCAAATAATGTTCCTATGCATCCCCTTTCTTCTTCATCTACTTTTATTAGAACGAAACAAGCTCCTTTAGTTTTAATCTCATCTGGAATATTCTCTATGTTGGATTCTTTATTCTGTAATTCATTTTCTAATGTTTTTCTAGCTAGATTAAGTAGGAATTTTTTGGATTCTTCTGATATCATAAGAATTTTAGAAAATCTGGGATTTATAAATGTTTTATTATTTAAATATCCCTAACTTTATTTTGTCATACCAAAAGTAATATAAATGAAGATTTTAGTCCTAAAATACAATAATTAATATAGGGGGTTAAATAATGGCAGAAGAAAGCGTAACTTTAAAAAAATCTACTATTTGGAAGGCATCTACCGGTGTTTTAGCTGTTTTATTGCTAATATCTATTATTACTGGTGGTTTTGGTATTGGGAGTGGTTCAGATTCTGGACCTACCGGAAGAGCAGTTGCTCCTAGTCCAAGTCCGTCACCAAATCCTATTCCTGTACCAAGTATTGGTTTAGTTGAAGCAAAGGATTTTGTTGATGATGATCCTGTTTTAGGTGAAAAAAATGCCCCAGTGACAATTGTAGAGTTTAGTGATTTTCAGTGCCCATTTTGTGGAAGGTTTAGGTCTCAAACTCTTACTCAGATAGAGAAGGAATATATAGATACTGGTAAAGTAAAATTTGTTTTTAGAGACTTTCCATTGAATAGCATACATCCTTATGCACAAAAAGCTTCTGAGGCTTCTGAATGTGCGGATGATCAAGGAAAATTCTGGGAATATCATGATGTTTTATTTGAAAATCAGGCATCGTTGGACCTTATATCATTAAAGAAATATGCCGCAGATCTAGAGTTAGATACTGGTGATTTTAACAATTGCTTGGATTCTGGAAAATATGCTGATGAGGTAAAGAAAGATACTGCTGATGCTCAAGCTGCTGGCGGTACAGGGACACCATTCTTTTTGATAGGTAATAGGCCAGTAAGTGGTGCACAACCTTATGCAAACTTTAAGGCTGCAATTGATGCGCAGCTTTAGTTTTTTTATTTTTTTAATATGGATTTTAAAAAACGTTTGGAAAGGATAAAGGAAGTTTCTTTAAATAAACCTTATATTTATTATTTTGTTCTAATCTTCATTATTTACACTGTCATTAATATATTAGTAAATCAAGTATATGTTACAGCCCAGACTTTATTGACAAGTAACCTTAAAATTGTTGTACCTTATTTATTTTTTACTTTTCTTGTCGCTATATTAGTTGCTTTAAATATTAATCTAACAATTAAAAGGTTTAAAG
Source organism: Nanobdellota archaeon (assembly GCA_038046025.1). Lineage (GTDB taxonomy): Archaea > Nanobdellota > Nanobdellia > SCGC-AAA011-G17 > JACPIM01 > JACPIM01. The sequence goes on from JBBSWZ010000068.1 coordinate 6,048, forward strand.
ATCTAAAACAATTAGATATGGGAAGTGGATTGACTTTTGTTGGTGTATTTGGTGGTGTTTTAGGTGGTGCTTGTCCTAGTTGTTTTGTAGGGTTGTTTCCTGCTTTTTTAGGATTGTTTGGTATTACAGCTTCATTAAGTAGTTTGCCTTTTTTTGGAATTGAAATTTTATTTGGTTCTATCATTTTTTTAATTATGGCTGTGGTTTTATTGACTGGGGATAATGTTTGTAAGGTTAAGAAATAATCATTTAATTTCCCACATTTCAATTGTTTTGTTGACTAATGAATCAAAAAAGCTTTCTTTGTAAGAGATTAATAATCTAATTATTTCCTTTTCATCTATTAATAGTTTATAATTAGTTTTTCTTCCTTCTTTTGCTTGGGCTATAATTCCATTCTTAATCAATTTATTAAGGTGCCAGGATACTGTTGATGGTGATAGATTGGTAAACCTTACTATATCTAGATGGTAATGATTTTTATTAGTCAAAATAAAAAGAATAATTTTTCTAATATTTTTTTGTCTTAGAAGGCTTAGGAGTTTCCAATTTTCAGATAGGACGTTAAGGAAATAACATATATTATTACCCACTTTTTCTTGTTTAATCAATTCATTTTTGGTTAAATAATTTAAATGATATTGTAGAACTCCCGTAGGAAGATTACTTTTTCTTTCTAATTCTCTGAAATGACATCCAGAATATTTTTTAACAAGTTCGTAGATTTTTCTTCGAGTTTCTAGTTCTAGTATCTTCTTATTTTTTTCGCTTAAGTATTCTTGCAACATTGTCCGATGTCATTTCTTTACTACACCAAAGAAGAAACTTAGGATTATAGCTAATTCCAATATCACTGCTAATGGATCTATCCATTCAATTCCTGTAATAAACAGCTCTGAGGACATTAAAAATCCTTTTATTGCAAAGAGTAAGAATGCGAGACTTACAAAGAGTAATCTCTTTCTACCGTCCCTCTTATAAGCTATAAATGCCAGTATAAATAATACTGTGGCTAATAGCCCACTTATAAGATAGAGTAGTTTTTCTAATTCTAACCCAAGTAACATGACGTCCCCTTCATCTTCAGCTGCAGCTACTATGGTAGTGAATAAAGAAAGGATTATTAGAAAAATACTTGTATATTTTAAGTTTGCTTTCATGATACTGAGTTTTAAAATTTGTGTTTATTAATTTATCTATAAATAAAAAAAGAAAAAAAATTATCTATTCATATTCCGTACTTAATACATTGAAGTTTTCATCAAGATGGACATCTACCTCATTACCATTATCTAGAGTTATTTCAATTTCGTAATAGCCTTCTTCATCTCCAACTTCTGTATCAGTTACTCTACCCTCACCAATGTATTCAAGAGCTGCTGCACTTGCTTTTTCTAATGCACTTCCTGTGATTGGAACATCTTCTCCTTCATCTTCCACGTCATCATCTTCTTCTACTTCAGTTTCAGTTTTTAAAACATTACCGTTTGAAGGGTCTATTAAGATTTCAGTTTCAGAATTGCCATTAGTCACTTCAATTTCATAAACTAAAGCTCCATTTTCTTTAGTAAGAATAGCTTCTGTTATATCACCGCTCGCTACACCTAGGGCAATTGTTTTTGCTTGTTCTATAGATATTTGATTTGCATTGTTAGTATTTGTTTTTGTGGTTGAATTGTCTAATCCAGCTATAACAAATCCACTTATACCAAATATGGCAATAATTACAACTGCTAGGATTACTTTTTCGAATGTTCTTGCCATTTTTCCTCCCATCCATATTTTGATGTGTAATCTTATTTTGCTATTATTTATATATCTCGTAGTTCAAACATCGAATGATATATATAGAAAAATGTATGAGCCTTATTTTTATGTAAGAAGATATATTTACATAAAGATTAATCATTTTATTTAAAGACTCTGCCTGTTTCTCTTGCCCAGAATAATAAATCTAGTTCATCCATTGGAATATTAACCTTTTTTGAGAATTTTTTAAATTTATTTTCTATTTCATAATATTTTTTATTTGTTAAGGAATTTGGAATTTGTTTGATAACATCTAATTTTTTTAGATTTCTTAAGATATGTCTATCTAGAATAGCTAGATTTTCATAACCTATGTTTCTAAGTGAATGAGAACTTTCTTTTAGTCCATAGCCTTTAACATTTTTTAATAGAAATTCACGTAATCTATTTGGGTTATCTTCTTTGTTTAACTGATTAAGTATGTTTTTGTAGTTTTTCTTTAGTTCTAATAGGTATCTTGTTTTATTATTGTGGAATCTTATTTTCTTTTTTAATATTGGTTTTGGATTAATCTTCTTATTTAAGAAATTTAATCTTTTTAATTCTTGAATACACTCATCAGATCTGAATCCGGAAGATTGGGGGGTTAATATGCAAAAAGCTAGTTCGTAAAATAAATCTGGATGTTTAACTTGTTTAAATTCTTTTAATCTTTGTTTAATCTCTTTTTTTCTTTTTTTGTATTCTAGTTGAATGTTCATAGCTTTTTTAGGATGTTTTTGAATATTATTTCTACAGACTTTGATGCATCAGCTTTTATTATCTTATCTTTGTAAATACCTAATAGCGGTTTAGTCCTTTCTTCATAACTTTTTAATCTTGATTTAATTTGTTCTTTTGTTAAATCATCTTCTCTTTTAATTAATTTAGAATTACATTTATTGCATCTATTTGTTTTTTTTGGTTTGAAGTTTACTCCATAAATTGCATTACATTTAGGACATATTTGCCTTTCTAAGATCCTTTTGAAAATTTCTTTTTCTTTTAGTTCTAGGTAAATTACCTTATCAATTTTAGTGATTGAATTTAGTAATTCAGACTGTTCAGGATTTCTTGGGTAGCCATCTAGAATAAAGCCTTTTTTGCAGTCCTTTTTTTGTATGCGCTTCTTTATTATATCATTAACTATTTCATTAGGAACTAGAATTCCTTTTTTTGTATATTCGTTTGCTATTATTCCTAGCTTTGTTTTGTTTTTGAATTCTTCTCTAAATACGTCTCCTGTTGAAATATGAGGAATGTTTAGATGTTTAGATAGTAATTTAGATTGAGTTCCTTTTCCTGATCCTTGTGGTCCTAATATTATTAGTTTCATATAGTTTATAAAATTAAAATTGTTTATAAGTTTTTAGTTATTTCAGGTGAAATTCTACAATATCATTGTCTTTTAATTTGTGGTTTAAACCGAGCATTTGTCCAGGAAATTTAGAAGAACCCCAGACTTTTGCATATTTGAATTGTTTTAAAAAATCTTTATGAACATGCTCTGCCAAATTTTTAATTGTCGAATCTTTTTTTAATGCTATTGGGGGATAATCTGGTTTTTTTCCTGGTTGCTTTGTTTGAACTTTAACTAATGGTAATCTTTTCCAAATTTCATCTCCTATGTTTTCTTGGTTATTGTATATCATGGTTGGTTTCTTTATTTCTGACTTTTCTAATTCTCTTGTCAACATATCTTTTTCTTTTGGGTCATTAAAGAATAATATGATTAAATTAGCTAATCTTATTATTGCTAATAATGATGGACCTAGTTCTGTATTGTCGAAGTTTTCTTTTATTGGTGGTATTTCAATTATTTGTAACTTTATTCCATAATAATCATAAATCCCTTGATGAGGTTTGTATATTCCTGGGATTGTTTTAGCTTTAGTTAGTTTTTTTAGTAAATTTGATTTACCTGAATTTTGTGTCCCTACAAGACATATAGTTGCCGACCCTTCTTTTTTAATTGCTAATCTTGATGATTTTTTACTGGATTTTTTTTGTTTTACTAATTTTTGTTTTAATTTTGAGATTTTGTTTTTTATATCAGCTCTTAGAACCTCTGCACCCTTATGTGATGGTGATTTAGAAAGCATATTTTTTAATGCAGCTAGTTTTTCTTCATCATTTTGAGCTTGTTCATACTCTTTTACTGCTTCTCCATATTCAAAATCTGGATTGATTGGCATTTTTAGAAAGTTTTATATTAACTCTAATAATCTATTGAACTTATGAAACATATGTTTATAATATTTATTGTGTTGATTTTTCTAATTGGCTGTACTAATAATTATGTAAAAATTAATAATAAAAAGATAAATGTTGAGATTGCTGATGAAGATGATGAAAGGGCCGAAGGATTGATGAATAGGGAGAAATTAGGAAAGAATTCAGGTATGTTGTTTACTTATGATGATTCAAAAGGTAGAAATTTTTGGATGAAAAATACTTTAATACCGTTAGATATGATCTTTATTGATGAGGATTTAGTTATTAAGAAAATAAGATATGCAGTTCCTTGTAAGGAAGATCCTTGCGAATTATATGATTCTGAAGTTCCTGTTAAATATGTTTTAGAGGTAAATGGTAATTATACTAAAGAAAATGATATAAATGAGGGAGATTCTATAGTTATAAGTATATAAAAATTCTTATATCTGTAAAACATTACAATAAATATGGCTTGGGAATTTTTATGCAGATTAGGATTACATAAATGGAGTAAAGAAAAGTATTGGACTAATGTTAGTTCTAATGTTAGAGATTTTAAAAAACAATGTTTAAGATGTGGTATAGTAAAAACAAGAACTGAGACTAAAGAATAAATCCTTTTCCTTCTTTTGATAAACATGATTCAATAAAGGCAATAAAAATTGGACTTGGTGTTAATGGCCTTGATAAGTACTCTGCATGAAATTGTGTAGCAAAAAAGAATTTGTGTTTGTTTTCAGGTAATTCTAGTATTTGCATTATATTCTTATTTTCTTTAGAAATTCCTGAAAACATTAAACCTGCATCTTCAAGTTGTTTTATATAATCTGGATTAACTTCATATCTATGTCTGAATCTTTCTATTATTGATGGTTTTTTATAAATTTTATGAGCAAGTGTTTTAGTTTTTATTGAGACTTCATGGCCACCTAAACGCATAGTCGCTCCCTTTTTGCTGATATTTTTTTGTTCTGGTAACAGATCTATTACTGGATATACATTATTTGGCTCTATTTCTGTTGAGTTTGCTGATCCTAAATTTAAAACGTTTCTAGAGTATTCTACTACTGCTAATTGAAAACCGAGACATAAACCTAGGAAAGGTATATTATTTTTTCTTGCATATTCTATTACTTTAATTTTTCCTTCTATGCCTCGAGAACCAAATCCTCCTGGAACAATTATTCCCTTAACTCCTTTGAGTCTTTCTTCTATGTTATCTGAATTTGTTGTTTCAATCCATCTAATACTAATATTCTGTCTTAATAGAACTGAGACGTGTTCTAAGGCTTTTAGAATACTTAGATAGGAATCATGTAAATCTGTATATTTACCTGTTATGGCTATTATTATTTCATCTTTTCTGTTTTTTAAGTTAGATAAGAAATTTAACCATCTATTGTAATTTTCTTTTTTTGGTTTTGGTTTTATATTTAACAGATCAAAGAATATTTTATCAACTTCTTGTTTTTTTAGATAGAAAGGAACTTCATAAATTGATGAAAAATCTTCTAAAGATATAATGTTTTTTATAGGTAGGTTAGAGACTAGGCTAATTTTTTCTTTAATATTATCTTTAACTTTTTTATCTGCTCTGCAGACTATTATATCTGGCTGTATACCTAATGACATTAATCTTGTTACTCCTAGTTGAGCTGCTTTACTTTTTTGTCCTCCTAAAGAAAGAGAGTCTATTATATAGGTGACGTTAACAAAAACCACGTTTTTTTTCCCTTCGTTATGCTGTAATTCTCTTATTGCTTCCATGAAATAGGAATTTTCTATATCTCCTACTGTACCACCTATTTCTATTATAAAAATATCAGAATTTTCTTTCATGGCAACATTTCTAATGAAATTTTTTATTTCTCCTGTAACATGAGGGATGAATTGTACATCTCTTCCTAGATAGTTTCCTTTTCTCTCTTTGTCAATTATTATTTTGAATAGTTTTCCAGAAGTTAATGAATTATCTTTTGTGATATTCCTGTGTAATGTTCTTTCATAAGATCCAAGGTCAAGATCTGTTTCTGTACCATCATCTAATACAAAAACTTCTCCATGTCTATATGGATTTAATGTTCCTGCATCTACATTTAAATAGCCATCAAACTTCATCATACTTACTTTTAAATTGTAGAATTGGAATAGGGTTGCTAATGCAGAGGTAAATGTTCCTTTTCCTAAACCTGAGATAACAGAACCTGTAACAATGATAAACTTTGTTTTTCCTTTTTTGTAATCTTTTGGTGTAAAATCTAAATTTTCATGCATTAATTATTGGTTATAATCTAAATAAAAATAGATTATGGTCTTGTAAGATATAGTTTGATATTTGATAGAATAGTTTATATATTAATAAATATTAGTGAAATTATTAAAATAGAGGGATGATTATGGCTGTTAATCTATTAGCGGTTTTAGTTGCTGGTATTGCTTATTTTATAATAGGAGGATTGTGGTATTCATTATTATTTGGTAAGGTTTGGATGAATTTAATGGGATTTACAAAAAAGGATATAGAAAAGGCTAAGCAAGGAGGTATGGCTAAGAAATATGTTATTAATTTTATATCTGCTTTAGTCCCTGGTTATATGTTAGCTTATATTCTTGATTTTCTTAAGGTTAGCACTGTTGGTAATGGTGTTATGATTGGAGTTATGGTTTGGTTAGGGTTTATAGCGACTACTACTTTAGGAGTTGTATTATGGGAAGGTAAACCGTTTAAACTATATTTGCTGAATAATGGTTATCATTTGGTGTCTTTAGTTGTTATGGGTGCTATTTTAGGAGCTTGGGTTTAACAGAAAAACTTAAAAGGAAAGTATTAAGATCAGATGTATGCCAGAAGAAAGACCAAGCTGGGTAAAGGATAAAACTTATGCTAAAGACTTTAAGATAATTGAGAGTCCAAGTTATGATCCATATAAAGATTTTAAAGCTGATACTAGTAGTTATATTTTAATTAAGGTTTTATTTGATAAAATGCAGATATCTGTTGCTATTTGTGATTATAAACATGAAGTTCTGAAGGAGTTTAGAGGTAAAAGGGCGCAGGATATATGGAATGCTATTTTTGATTATGAAGAGAAAAATAATGTAACTTGGTTTAAAAGGAAAGATCATATTGCTTATTTAGGTAAAGAACTAAAGAAAGCTGAATTTGCTTTGATTATGGGAACTGAGTATTATCAAGAATAACTATTCATATCTTAGAGCTTCAACTGGTTTTAATTTTGATGCTTGACGAGCTGGCCATATACCAGATACCATACCAATTATAAAAGCAAATAATAACCCAAATAACATTAGAGAGGGATTTATATTTACAATTAATTTAAAACCTGCTTGAGTGGAATATCTTCCTATTGCTAAAGAAATTAAAGTTCCTAGTATAACACCAAAGAATCCCCCAACAAAACCCATTAATCCTGATTCAATTAAAAAAATTAATAATATGTCTGAGTTTTTTGCTCCAATCGCCTTCATTATTCCTATATCCCTAGTTCTTTCTAAGACTGTTGTGTACATAGAGTTCATAATTCCTATTCCACCAACTAATAAGGAAATTGCTGCTATTCCTACTAAAACTGCTTGTATTACACCTAGAACTTGATTGATTTGTTCTAATATTTGTGTTGGTGTAACAACTTGGAAGTTTTCATCTCCTCTTGCTCTTTCTAATGCTCTTTCAACTTTCTTTTGTAATTCTGGTATATCAACTCCTGGCTTTACTTTTGTTGCAATGAAACCTACTTCATCTTCTCTTTCATAAATTTCGCGAAAATCATCTAATGTTATATAGATAGTATTATCATCTTGAGAATTACCTATTGGCTCTAGTATTCCTATAACACGAAAATCCTTACCCTTTATATTTATTTTATTTCTTACTCTTACTTCATCATCAAATAAATCATGAGCTATCCCATATGCTATAGTAGCTGCACCTTTATCATTATTCTCAATATATCTTCCTTCAAGTAAATCTGTTGAATCCTCTAAAATATCATCTGCATTTCGAGAGCCGAAAATCCATGGAAATTTAACTTGATTATGAAATCCTACCTCCCCTACAAAAGCCATTCCTGGAGAGACTACATCTATTTCTGGAATTTTTTCTAAAGTTTCAACATCTCTTTCAGTTAATCCTTCTGACAGAGTTCCTGGACCTTGAAATCCCTGTGGAGAAATTAATATTCTATCTGCACCGAAAGCTTCAAATTGCTCTTCTATAGTTGCTTTTAATCCTAATGACAAAGAAATTAATGCTATAATTGCTGCTACACCAATTACTATACCAACTATTGTTAGCCAAGATCTTAGTTTTCTGTGTGTTATACTATTTACAGCTAACCTGAAATAATCTGATATCATTATAATTTGAGCTTTCTAGCTCTGGTTCTTTTTCTATAAGTTCTTATGATTATGAATAAAATAATTATTAAAATTATAGTTGTAATTATATAAGGAGTATAGTTTGCATTTATTAAACCAAGTTGTTTAGCTTCTTCTTCAGAATAAATATTTATATCTAGAAATTCAGTTTTTGAGTATAATTTATTTTCTGAATCACGATATTCTACTTTTACTGGGATGAAGGATATTTTTTTATTAAGTTTTAAGTCAAATGTGATTGTTTCAAAATCATCTGGCTCTATGTTTCCTACATAAAAGCTAGATGCTGATAATATATTAATCTCTGGTGAAGGTATTAAAGAAGCTGTTAGGAATTTAATATCTGATAATCCTCTATTAACAAATCTGATTGTTACTTGTCCTGTGTCAGATACTTTTACAATGTCTGATTCTTCTATAGCAACATTTAATATTGGTTCAGAGGTTACTTTTATGCTGATAACTGTTGATTCTTCTATTTCATTATATTTAATAGTTAAAGGTATTTTGTAAATTTGTGGTTTTGCATCTGGTGAAGTGATTATTTGAAATGAAACTGACTCTGAATCATCCTCTTTTATTTCATCTATTGATCTTTCTGCAGCAGACCCAATTGGTGCAAAGGGCAATTCATTACTAGATAAATCTAAAGAAACTAAGACATCTTCTATGTCGTTACTTCCTTGGTTTTCCAATATTATTCTTATATTAGAAACCTGTCCAGGTTCTACATCTGCTGATTCTACTCTTTCAATTGTTATTTCTCCAGCCGTTACTAAACTAATCAATAAAATTGCAAAAAATATAATTAAAGTTAAAGTTTTCATTTTATTCGTTAACATAATATTTTGTTACTCTTCCTTCTTTTACTTTTCTTAATTCGCCTGATTTTACAAGTGAAGATAAATTATGATAGGGGAGAGATAAGATTGTTTTTATTTCAACAGGTCTCACACCAGGATTTTTTCTTACAAAATCTAAAATTTTTTCATTTGTTTCTTCTAAAGGTTTTTTATTAATAGCTGGAGACACTTTTTTATATTCCTCAATTGCTATTCTCGAGTATTCACTTAGTTTATCTGGATCATTTATTAGTTGTTCTAATAAACTATGCATTTCTTCTAATGCCGGCCCTTCACTTAAGGCATCTTTTACTTTTTCTAAATGATCATCAACAAATCTTTTACCTTTATCTAATAAACTAGCTTCAGACAAGAGTTCTCCTCCTTTCCATTTTTTGCTTTTAACAATTCCTTGTCTTTCTAATCCTGATAGAATAGTAGATACATTCCATCGGTTGTATTCTAATAAACCAGCAAGTTGATTACGGTCAGATTCTTTTAATTCTTTTAATTTTTCTGCTACTTTTCTAGTAAGGATCGGCTTTTTATCTACGGCTACAACTTCTGTTACTTTTTTTCCTTCTAACCATTGATAAATAAATATCCCTTTACTTCCTTTACTTAACTCTCCAACACTGTCATATTGTATAAATCCAATCTTTTTAAGAGATTTTAGATGTTGTAATATCGGAATCTTATTTAAATCTAACATTTTAGCTAAATCAACTTCTCTTAAAACACCAGTTCTTAACAAATCTAAAATCTTAGTTCTATTAAAAGGAGATCTACTTTTTCCATAAGATTGGGTAGATCCAAGTATATTATACATACTTATTCTATTTCTAGCTATATAATCTAATGTAAAGGCAACAATTGGCATTCCATATTTTTTCCCAGCTTCTGTTAATTTATAACCTGTAACTATTCTTTCAGAATCTTCATAAATAACATCTTTTTCTGCTACAGTTCCAATTGGAAATAAAGTTTTATGACAATAGTCAGAAAATGCATCATAACGGGGTAAATAAATTCCTTTCCCAACAGTTTCTCTTACTCTTGCTTTAATTTCTTGTCCGCTTCTTGGTGTATCATCTAAATGAAGCAAAGTTAAAGCTTTTAATTCAGTATTAACTACATTAAGTATAGCATTTAATCTTCCTTCTAAATCTTCTGGAAATGGATTTTCTCGATGTTCTATAACCCTCATTTTTCAATAACTCCATCTTTAATTTTTATTATTCTTTGAGCTTGTTTTGCAATTTGTAAATCATGAGTAATTAAGATTATAGTTTTGCCTTGAGAATGTAATTTTTTTAGGATTTGGATTATTTCTTGTCCTGTTTTTGAATCTAGATTACCTGTTGGTTCATCTGCTAGGATTATTTCTGGATTATTGATTAATGCACGAGCAATTGCAACTCTTTGACGTTCTCCACCTGATAATTGAGAAGGTAAATTATGTAATCTTTCTCCTAGACCTACTTGTTCAAGAAGGTTTTGTGCTTTTTCTATTCTATCTGATCTTGATAGACCTTGAGCATGAAATGTCATTGGCAAGATTACATTTTCTAGTGCCGAGATTGACGGAATTAGGTTAAATGTTTGGAATATGAAGCCTATTTTTCTACTTCTTAATTGAGCTAGTTCTGATTCTGAAGCGTCTGATATATTTGCTCCTTCCAATAAAACTGTTCCTTCTGTAGGGGTATCTAATGAGCCTATTAAGTTCATGGCTGTGCTTTTTCCTGAGCCAGAAGGACCTATGATTGCTACAAATTCTCCTTTTTTAATGTCTAAGGATAGTCCATTTAAGGCTCTAACTATAACTTCATCTAGTTGATATAGTTTCTTTACATCTTTTAATTGTAATAGTGGTTGCATTTTAATACTCTAGAAACAGATTCTAGAGGTGTTTTCACCTCTTTTTTGAATGATATTTGTAACATTTATAAAGGTTTCTTATTGTATCTATTTTATACGTGGGTGTGCCGGAGTGGTCAAAGAGAGCCTTTCTTAGAAAGAAACGCTCGCGAAAGAAAACTCTCGACTTGACGGGACAGCCTCAAAAGCTGTTGGCTTAGTGCCTACCTAGGTTCGAATCCTAGCACCCACATCTATTATCCTCCTGAATTAGTTGATGAAGTAATGGGAATGTATAAATCTTTTTTAGGATAAGTTTTTTAAATAGTTCTATAGGTTATAAACTTAAAATGGAAAGATTGGGTATTGTCGGATATGGAATTGTGGGTATGGCTGTTGAATACGGCTTTAAAAGAACTAGTACACCTCCCCATGAAATACACATTTATGATAAATATAAGGATGGATTTGAAAGTTTAGAGGAGGTCATTGAAAGATCAGATATTATTTTTATTTGCTTGCCTACACCTATGAGGGAGGATCATAGCGGCATTGATTTAAGTATTATTGATGAGAATGTAAAAAAGATAGCTTCTATTGCATCTGGAACTGATAAGATAGTTACTATTAAATCAAGCGTTGTTTCTGGTACCACAAGAGGCTATATTGAAAGATACCCTGGAGTAAATTTTAGTTTTAATCCTGAATTCCTAACTGAAGCAAATTATCTTGATGATTTTGTAAATGCTGATAGGCATATAGTTGGTGCAGATAATGATTTGGTTAAGAGAAGAGTTGGTACTATGTATAAAAATAGGTTTCCAGATGTTCCTTTATTTTATACCGATCCTACAACTGCTGAAGTTGTAAAATATATGGCAAATTGCTATCTGGCTACAAAAGTTATGTTTTCCAATGAATTTGATCAATTATGTGAAAAACTTGGTGTAAGTTATCCTGAAGTTAAAGGAATGGTTGTTGCTGACAGAAGGATTCATGACAGTCATTTGGATGTGACATCTGAAAGAGGGTTTGGAGGGAAATGTTTTCCTAAAGATGTAGTTGCAATGTTAGGAAAAGCAGAGGAGTTGGATGTTTTAATGCCTGTGCTTAGGGCGGCATGGGAAGAAAATTTGAAAATTAGAAGGCATAAAGATTGGGAAGAAATTCCTGGTGCTGTAACAGGTGGAAAAAAATATCAGAATGAAGGTATTAATAGATCCTAAAGGAAATAGATATTATTGGGATAAAGGAGATTTTCATAGTTTGTTTGGTGTTATTAAAGAAAAAGATATTATTAATGGAGTTGTGAAAAGCCATTTAGGTAAGGAATTTATTGTTTTTGATTCTAGTTTTGTTGATAAATTAAATAAAATAAAAAGAGGACCTGCTGTGATGCTACCTAAGGATATTGGTCTAATATTATCTTATACAGGAATTAATTCTAAAAGTAAAATCGTTGATGCTGGTTCTGGTTGTGGAGTTTTAGTTTCCTTTTTAGGAAATATTAGTAATAATGTAACTAGTTATGAAAAGAATAAAGAGTTTTATGAGTTAACTAAAAAGAATTTGGAATTTTTAGATATTAAAGTTAAATTGAAAAATAATGATATATATGAAGGAATATCTGAAAGAGATTTGGATTTAATAACTTTAGATTTAAATGAACCCGGGAAAGTTTTAGAGCATGCAAATGAAAGCTTGAAATCTGGTGGTTTTTTAGTTTGTTATTTACCAAATATAAATCAAGTTGAAAAATTAGTTAAAGAAGCTAAGGGTTTTTATGTCGAAAGAATTTTAGAAAATATTGAAAGAGAATGGATTGTTGATGAAAAAAGATTAAGGCCTAGAAATATGATTATTGGGCATACTGGTTGGTTAGTTTTCTTAAGAAAAGTTTAATTTCTTTGTATAATAAAAATTATATTATTTCCTGATTCAAATTCTTGTAGTTTAGTAAACCTATTGTCTTTATCTTCATACAGATCAAATACTAAAGAGTGATTAACAACTGTTAAAGAGGAGAAGTCATAATAATTTGGGAGATCTAACCATGTTGAATATTCACGTGGGTAAAATCCATCATATGAAGTTCTTGGTAATGGGAATAAAGCATAAGATATATTATTTTCTTCCATGTAGGAATATAGATTCTCTGTGTTTTGGTCTTGTGCTTTTTCCCAAATTGTTGGATCAAAATCATCAAAGTTTAGATTGTTTTTTATGATATAGAAGTTATATGAAGAGGGAGCCATTGTTTTTAGCGCTTTTGATCCTTTTGGTAATTCTTCTTTAATGTATGAGAAAGCCTCATCTACTGGCGGATAACGATCTTGGTAATTATCATATGCTATATATAATGTGAAGGAAACAATTAAGATTGTGATTAGTGGTATTATAATGGTAAAATATTTTTTTAGAGCTGAACTTTTTAAACTTAAAAATTTTATAGCAAATATAAAGAATATGGGAAAGATATATAGCATTGGAACCGTGTAACGTTGATGTCCGTTATAAATTAATGATGTATACAGTAAGTAATTGCCTAGAAATATTGATATGAAAAATAACATTGGCGTGTTTTTTCTAATGAATGTATGATATAAAACTATTATTAAAACTGGGACTAGGATTATTAAAAAGAACCATGTTATTTGTTGAGGTAAGACTTGTAATATTCTTGTTGCTTGAAATGGATTTAACCAGTTATTTAGATTTAAAAAAGTTGAAGTGGTAACTGCTAAGTACGGATTTAATTCATTTAATGATGTTTCATAGAAGAATAAAGATCTTATAAGATTGTGTGGTACTGTAACAAATATTATGAATATTAATGGTAATATTGTTGATTTATTTTCTGATAAGAATTCTTTAATTTTAAATTTGAAGATTAAAATAGATTTGAGGAACATATAGATTAATATACCTATTAGGAAGGCATTGGTTTTTTTATCATAGATTAGCATGATTATAGATAATAAGATAAAATAAAACAAACTGTTTGAATCCCTTGTTTTCTCATATTTTAGGAAGAAATAGGAAATAGCTGTTACAAGAAATATGATTTCTGTTATTGTAAAGGATAAATTACCATAATAGAATATTGATGGCAAGAAAAGGAAGATTACAAGAGTTGGGAAGATAAATCTTCTTATGTTCAGTAGTTTAAGAATTTTTATGAAAAAATAACCTGATAGTACATAGAATAAGAAGGAAAATATTCTAGAGGTGAACTCATTTAATCCAAATAAAAAGTAAGGTAATGAATAATATACCATTTGTATTCCATCTAATAACCAGCCTAATTTATCCTCTACTGATTTTGAAGTAAAGAAACTTGATAAGATTGATTCATAGGAAGAGTTTACTATTAAAAAGAAAATTATTGAGACTAATGAAATTATTGAAAGTAGGATTGTAAGAAAATATTTTTTTTCAAAGTGTTTAGAGAGGTTATATTTTTTATATAGTAGATAAAATATTACTAGTATCGCAAGAATTAGGTAAACTAAGATTTGAATTGGTAAACTAAATGCATTTTGGAATATATTATTTGCAATGGAATAAGGATACATTCCTTTGCTGACATATGCAATTTCATCTGTGAATGTTATTGGTTGGAATATTAGTAGTATTTGTGATAGGAATATTAAAATTGATATTATCAAAAACTTTATTTTGAAATTTTTGTCTAGCTCTGGTTCTGTTTTTTGTTTAGTACCTTCTTTAAATAAATATTTTAAGTAAATTGCAGAGATGATTATTAGTAGGATTAGTCCTAGGTAAACAATTAGTCTTGTTGTAAGATTAGTTATATTTAGCCATTGGGGTATTAAAATATAGTTTAGGAAAAGTAACAAAACTACAATAAATATTTTTTGATTTGCGGAAGGCATAAATTTTGCTAATATATGAGATTAATAAAACTTTTTATTGTAGAGCGGGTGTTTTTCATATAATCTTTCCAATATTGATTCATAATCTCCTGAATTTACGTCTTTGAATGTATTATGGAAGACTTGTAAACTATTTGATTCTTTTTTAATTATTTCAGGTGTATTTTTATTAGTTTTAGAAGAAATATAATCTATACTAAAGTCTTCTCCTAGAATAAAGTCAAATATTTTTTTAACTCTTTGAATATGATAATCTGATGATACCACTATTAATTTTTTCCAATTCCTCTGTTTTATTATCTCATTTTTTATGAATATTGGATGTCCTACAGTATCTACTGATTTTTCTTCTTTTAGAATAACGCTTTCTGGGATACCTTTTGAAATAGCATAATCTTCCATAGATTTTGCATGTGTTATTGGTTGTTTTGAATTGTGATCATTTTTTCCACAAACTATGAAAAAATCTATATTACCCTTTTTGAATAATTCAATTGCTTTATCTAAACGATCTTGGTTTTCTTCACTTGGAAGTCCATTAGGTAATGTTAAGTAAGGTAATACTATTATTGCATCATATTTGTCTGTCATTTTTTTAGAAAGATTTAAAAAGAGACTTTTCTTAAGACTAGATAACTAAGGTGCTTATTCTTAATTATCTAGCTTAATATTAAAAAAAGAAATTGAGTTTAAAAAGCTTTCCATATAGGGATTCCATCCTTATCATCCTGGGAAGTGGAGAATAGAATGAAATATGTTGTTGATACATCAGCTGTAATAGAAAAAGCAGTAACAAGACTTGTAAAAGAGAAAGAAATAGATGGAACTATATTAATACCTAATGCTGTTATTGCTGAATTAGAAAATCAAGCTAATAAAGGGTTAGAAATTGGATTTTTAGGTTTAGAGGAAATACAAGAAATTAGAAAGATTAAGAGATTAAGATTAGAATTTGTGGGTAATAGACCTAATGAACAGCAAATTAAGTTTGCTAAATCTGGAGAAATTGATGCATTTATCAGAGAAATTGCTTATAATGAAAAGGCAACTTTGATTACTGGGGATAAGGTACAGTGCGAATCTGCTAAAGCTTTTGGTTTAAAAGTTATTTATTTAGAAAAAAAAGAAGCTAAGGAAAAATTAGAGTTTGAAAAGTATTTTGACAATAAAACAATGAGTATCCATCTTAAAGAGGAATGTTATTGTTTTGCAAAGAAAGGTGGTCCAGGTCAATGGAAATTAGAAAAAGTTGGAAAAGATAAACTTAGTGCTAATGAGATTGAGGAAATGGCTAAGGAATTAATTGAAAATTCTAGAATAGATCCTAAAACTTTTGTTGAGATTTCCAGGAGAGGTAGTACTATAGTACAATATCATGATTATAGGATTGTTATTACAAGGAAGCCTGTTGCAGATGGATGGGAAATGACAGTTGTAAGGCCATTAAAAAAATTAAATTTAGATGAATATAAGTTGAATAATAAATTATTTGACAGAATAAAGGAAAAATCTAGGGGTATAATTGTAGCTGGAGAGCCTGGCGCAGGAAAAAGTACATTTGTTCAGGCCTTAGGTGAATTTTATTTAAAACAAGGTAAGATTATTAAAACAGTTGAAAGTCCAAGAGATTTACAATTGCCTGATGAAATTACGCAATATAGTAAGAATTTTGCTTCTAGTGAAGAAATACATGATATTTTGTTTTTATCTAGACCTGATAATGTTATTTTTGATGAAATGAGAGATACTCCTGACTTTATGTTGTATAGTGATTTGAGACTTGCCGGAGCTGAGTGTATTGGGGTTATTCATTCAAGTAGTCCGATAGATGCAGTTCAGAGATTTATTTCTAGATTAGATGTTGGAGTAATTCCTAGTGTTGTTGATACAATCTTGTTTGTTGAGAAAGGAGGTATTAGTAAGGTTTTAAGTTTAAAGATGTCTGTGAAAGTTCCTAGTGGTATGACAGAATCTGATCTGGCTAGACCTGTTGTTGATGTTAGGGATTTTGAAACTGAACGATTATTGTATGAGATTTATAGTTATGGTGAGCAAACTGTTGTTATACCTGTTGAAGAGGTTAGTGAGAAAGATGGTATTAAGAATTTAGCTAGAATTACTATAGAGAGAGAGTTTAGAAAATATTGTAATGAGTGTAAAGCTGAAATTATTGGAAATAATAGAGCTTTAGTTAGTGTTCCTGAAAGAGATATACCTAGGATAATTGGTAAAGATGGTGTAGTTATTAGTAAGATAGAGAAAGATTTAGGCATTGGTATAGAGATTAGGGAATTAAAAGAGGAAAAGAAAAAAATTAAATATGATGCAAGAGAAGATAAGAAAGTTATTAGATTTTTTATTGAACCTGGAAAAGAAGTGGAAGTACATGTATCTGGTAAATTATTGATGACTGCTTATTCAAGCAGGAAAGGAGAAATTAAAGTTCATAAAGAAAGTCAAGTTGGTAGGAAAATATTAGAAGCTTTACGTTCTGGTAAGGACCTTGAAGTAATGGGTTAATTAAATTTTAAATACCTTTGGTAATCTTGGAGCTTTTTGATTTTGGTACACTCCATCGAATTCTATTTTTTTATCTGTTACAACTCTATCTAATGTTACTACCCCTGCTGGATCTCCTTCTGAAATAAGTCTAGTATTGCCTGTGTTATTTCTACATTCCAATGTTATTTCTCCTATATATCCTGGCATGAAAAAACCTGCAAAATGGCTCCATAAACCAGTTCCTGCTGTAGAACTCTCTCTTGATAATTCACCGCATATAGATTCCAATACAACTTTCTCTCTAGTACCAAATAAGTAAAAGGCATGGGGATTTAATACTATTTCTCCATTGCCTTCTAATTCTTCAAAAAAATCATCTGGATCATAATAATCTCTTTTGGTTAGGTCAATTGGTTCTGTATTTTTTCTTGCAACATAAGATCTTTCTGTTGAAAAAGTCATTTCTACTCCATTGGATCTTAAGACTTCACTTAAATCTACTAATTTATCTTCCCTATAAAAACCGACTTCTTTCCCCCAGACTTCTCTTATTTGTTCATTAGACATACATGGTGTACCTTTATATCTAAAGATTACCTGACTTACACTTGTTTCTCCTGGGATTATTTCTATTGGAAAAGCGAATGGTTGTAGTGCTATTAATATTCTTCCATCAAATAAACTTCCATTAGAGATTTGATGGCTCATACATCCTACTCTACCAGTTGTGCTCTTAGAATCAACCTTATACTCTAATCTATTTGTATGATTAATTCTTTCATGAGTCAGAAAATAATAAATCTTTCCACCTGTTTGATCAGGTTCACAAATGAATCTGCCCTTTATACGTTCTTTTCTTGCTCCTTCCAACCTGGATAGATGGGATTCATTGTAAATTCTAAAAAGCCTATCTGAAATCCATACATCATCACTAAGTCTAACGTCAACTCCTATATTTTGGACTAATTCTGGTTTAAATGGGGAAATTGATAGTAAAGATTTTGATGGTGCTCGTTCTAAATCTGGTGAAAGTCCGTTGATATCTGGCATTTCTCTATTAACTTGATCTAGATTATGAAATGGCTCATCAATTGTTAGATCTAAATCACCTAATAATCCAGTGCCAGATGGTTCTTGTATCAAGAAACGGGAGGATCCATATTCCACAGTTTCTCCAACTATAGTTGATAACCTTAAATTTGGAGCCGCAAAACTTTTTCTATGACTGTCTTGTCCTAGTTCGTGGAAATTTGGATGAAATGTTTCTATATAAGCTGATCTAGTAAATTCCTTGGAATATCTATCCATGTCTATTGATACCATTTTATAAACCTATAACTATCTTGTTTAAATAGATGATTGTTATTTAGAACAAATGTTAATGATAAGTTTTTTAAGTGATAATTTTTTATTATAGTTATGGGCCTGTAGCTCAGCTTGGAAATAAGGATTGCATCCTTATTAATATGCAAATTTATTGAGCAAATAGAGTACTTCTCTCCTATGAGCCTTTTTAGAAAAAGGTTCGCGAAAAAGGAAGGGGTCGTAGGTTCGAATCCTACCAGGCCCGTTTTAGTTCAAATAACCCAAAGATTTTATTTTCTCTAATGTGTCTGGATCAATCTGTTCGTGTTTATCTTTTACAAAAACAGATAGATTATTATATAAATCTCTATTCTTTATTAAATAATAAGCTAATTGTAAGTATAAAAGATCAAACTCTTCTTGGCTGTTAGTTATGTTATCTTGTTGGTTTCCTTTTATTCTAAGGTCAATTATTGTTATGTTTGAGAACGTACCAAAATCTGATTCCGCTGTTCCTAGGCTTGCTGAGCGAGACACAATCAAACTGTTTAATTCATTATCTAAAATTAAATATTCCTCTACATAGTTATATTTACCCTTTTCTAATTCTTTCTTATTTTTAACCTCTGAAAAAAGGTAGTTAGTGTTATTGTCATTAATTATTTCAAATATGCTTCTACCTTGGATATATTCTGGGTATTTGATTTCTAATAGATCTAAAATAGTTGGATAAATATCTATTAAGCCAACTGGCTTTTCTTCTATTTTGTTTAGTTTGTATTTAGAGTTTTTTGGTAATTTTAATATGAATGGGACATGTGTTTCTACTTCTCTTACTGTACTTGAATGTCCTATATAGTCATCATAATCTTTAAACTGTTCTCCATGATCTGAAGTAAATATGATTAATGAATTATTATATAAATCATTTTCTTTTAGATATGTTAAGAATGTTCCTATTGATGTGTCTGTTGAGAGTATTTCTCCATCGTATCTATTTAATTCTGGTATATTGCTATGGTTGAATATATCAAATTCTTCTGAAGGGGCATATGGTGCATGAGGATCCATATACCATAATATTAGGAAGAAAGGTTTGTCTTTGATTGTGTTTAGGTGATTGATTGCTGCTTCTGTCATGTTGGATGAATTCCATGTATAATATTCTGAAGCATCTGAGAGATCATTATATTCTGGAGAGATTAATACATCATCAAAGCTATGTTGGGGGATGTACCTTTTACTATACATCACTAATAAGATATTACCACTTATAAAGACCGTTTTGTAACCATGTGATCTTAGTACTTCATAGATTAATTTAATTTTTTCACTGATTACACCAAGATAAAAATAGTTCAGATTATTCTCCCTAAGGAGTGTTATGCCATGTACACTAGGGTAAAGTGATGTGAAAATGGTTGCAATTGATGGAATAGTCCATGGTGCTTGGGAATAGGCATTTTTGAAGATTGTTGCATCTTTTGCAAAATTGTCTATGTTTGGAGATGTGTTGTATGGATAGCCATAAACTCCTAAATGGTCTGCTCTTAATGCATCCATTGTAATTATTATTATATTCGGTCTTTCCACTTGTCCTATTTTATCTAATTTGTAAGGAAGAAAGAGGAAAATGGAGATTATAAATAAACCAAGAACTAATATTATAAGCTTGATAAGTAGTTTCTTGTTTAAAAACTCTTTTTTGTGTGTCTTTATTGCCTTTATTGTTCTTAAAACTATATTTTTAAGAGGTTTTATGAAGATTTTAACAAAAAGGCCTCCTAAAAAAGCAAAAAATGCTATTATCATAGGCCAAAAAGAACCTATAATTGAAGCACCTGTTCCGGGGTCTATATATGCAGAAACTGGATTGATTATTAATAATAGAACAGGCAGTGATAGTACAATTAGTTTGATAATCATTGTAAATAACCTAATGCTCTAAATTTTTCTTCTGTAGTTATCTCTAATGGTTTATTAATCCTACTATATTTTGATAAGTTGTTCCATAGTTCTGTAGCTTTATCTGTGTGACGTATTATTTGTAAATTTAATTCCTTAAGAATGCCAATATGATTTTGTATTTCATTTATATTTACCTTTTGTCCTTTAACTTTGAAATCTAATAAAGTAAACTCTTCATCTGTAACCGATTTAATTGAACTACTCACCACAATATTTAATCCGTCGGTTAGGCTATTAAGTTCATTATCAATAATTAAATATTCTCTTGTATGATTATAACTATCTGGTCCAATTTGAGTATAAATACTTAATTCAGAAACTACGTAAGTTTTTTCATTGCTCTCTAAACTATCAAAAATGCTTGATCCTTGAACAAGATTAGATTTTTTTAAATTAAGTAATTCTAGTATAGTTGGATAAACATCTATTAATCCTACTGGTTTTTCTTCTATTTTGTTTAGTT
>JBBSWZ010000069.1:0-15025 GCA_038046025.1 Nanobdellota archaeon
TTTATTAAAGCACTAGATAAAGCTTCTGGATCTTTTATTGATTTAGCACCAGATGCATCAGCTAAATATTCACGAGATCTTGAAATTGCTAGTTGTATGATTAAAGCTGCAATAGGAGCTACTATTGCTAAAGCAAGTAATTCAAATACGTTTCCAGAATCATTATCTCTTCCAACCCCACCAAAAATTGCTGCCCATCTTGCCATAAATACAACATAAGAAATAACTGCTGCTATTGTTGCTGCAATAGTTGAAACTAACATATCTCTATTTTTAATATGTGCAAGTTCATGAGCTGCTACTCCTTTTAATTCTCTATTGGATAATTTATTTATAATTCCTTGAGTAAAAGCAACAACTGCTTTTTTCTGAGTGGGTCCAGAAGTGAACGCATTTAAATGATCAGTAGGAATTAAGTAAATTTTAGGTTTTGGTAAATTCATATCTTTTGCTATTCCTTCAATCATTTTATGTAATTCTGGCGCTTGAGATCTTTTTATTTCTTTAGCTCTATAGATAGCTAAAACTAATTTATGAGAAAAAAATAAAGAACCAAAGTTCATTAAAATTGCAAATATAAAGGCAAATGTTAGACCCGTTCTCCCAAATAAACTTCCTATTAATAATAAAATACCTGTTAAGGCTCCTAATAATATAACTGTTTTTAATCTATTAAACATTTTATCCCCATATAGGAAAATATATATCGTGATTTAAATACTTTTGTTTACTTAAGAAAATAGGTTAAGTTATTTGAAGGGATAATCATTACATAGACTCTAATCTTTTTATTCTTTCTTCTAATGGTGGATGTGTTGAAAACCAATGTTTTACTTTATCTCCTGCAAACCTCATAGGATCTGCAATAAACAAATGACTTATTGCCCTATTGACTCCGGCTATAGAAGGTTCTTTATCTTTTTTTATCTTTTTTAGAGCATTTGCTAAACCTGGTGGATACCTAGTTAATAATGCTCCTGAAGCATCTGCTAAAAACTCTCTTTTTCTTGAGATTGCAAATTTGATTACCTGAACTATTACTGGAGTTAAAATTGCCAAAATTAAACCAATGATAATTATAAAAGTGTTTGCTCTATTTCCCCTATTTCCTCTAGACCAGAAAAAACTTCTTAATAACATATCACTTATTAGAACAGTAATTCCCACTAAAGTTGCAACTAGTAACATAAAACGAACATCGTAATTTTTGATATGTGAAATTTCATGAGCAATTATTCCTTCAAGTTCTTCTCTATTCATCATCTTTAATAAGCCAGTCGTTACAGTAACAGAAGCATGTTTCTCATTGCGTCCAGTAGCAAACGCATTGGGTGAATCTTCATTTATAACATAGACTTTTGGTGTTGGAATTCCTGCTGCTATAGACAATCCTTCTACAGTATTAATCAAAAAAGTGTGTTCTGGTTTTCTAGCTTCCCTGGCATGAGTCATGGCCAAGATCATTTTATCACCTGAAAAATAACTAATTAATGTAAAAACTAAAGAGATAATTAAAGCAACAACTAGTCCTAGGTATGGATCAAAAAAGATATAACCGAAAATGAATCCTAATAGGATTATTACTACAAAGAATAATGAAATTAAAAAAATTGAATTTCTCTTATTTGCACTAATCTCATCATAAATATTCATTTTATCTCAAATCTAGAATTTTACTTTAACTGGCTTTTTTGCTTCTTCTTCAATTTCAAAGTATTCTTTTTCCTTAAACCCAAATAATGATGCAATTATTTTAGATGGAAATGTTTGGACTTTTTGGTTTAAGGTTAAAACTGAATCGTTGTAAAATTGCCTAGCATAGGCTATCTTACTTTCTGTTCCTGAAAGCTCTTCTTGTAAATGTAAAAAGTTTTTGCTAGCTTTTAATTTTGGATAATTTTCAGCTACTGCAAAAATTGTTTTTAATGCTTCTGTTATCTGATTTGATGCCTGTGCTTTTTTAGCTAAAGATGGATTCATTAATGATGCTCTAGCTTTTGTTAGACTTTCCAAGGTTTGTCTTTCATGCTTCATATAGCCTTTTACAGTTTCTACTAAATTTGGAATTAAGTCATATCTCCTTTTTAATTGAACATCAATTTGGGCCCAAGCATTTTCTATTCTGTTTCTAATCCTAACAAAAGAATTATAAGCTAAAATAACATAGAATATTATAACTATTAAGATTATTATTAAAATCCAGATTAATGGCGACATAGAAAATAAAAAAATTTACATTGGTTTAAATACTTTACGCATGTGGAGTAGATATATTTTAAGAGAATGGCATACAATATAATTATTGGAAGAACAAGAGCTGATAGAGAAATATTTGGTGAAAAAGGAACTATTTTTTTAGGTAAACATTATGTTAAAATGGGAGAAACTGTTTCTTTAAGTAACAAAGTTTTAATGGATGTAGCAAAAACTCATGTAATATTAGTGAGTGGAAAACGCGGCTGTCTGACTGGGGACACTTTGGTTTTTACTAGTAACGGTTATAAAAAGATTGAGGAATTTGATGAAAAAAAAGACAGGATCTATTCTTTTGATAAGAAAAAAGAAAAATTTGAGTTAGAAAAGGCAAAATTATTAAAATATGCTATTGATGAAGAACTGTTCAATATTAAAATGAGTGATGGACAAGAATTGATTGCCACTTCTGAACATCCATTCTTAGTAAAATCAAATAAGAAATATTCCTGGAAAATTGCTTCTGAGCTTACTAAAGAAGATAAGATTGTAAGCATACTTAAATTGCCAAAAACACAAGCTAGAGGAACTATTGGTAGAAAATTAGCAAGATTATTGGGTTTTATACTTGCAGATGGAACTCTTTTTGTTCAAAAAGGCAGATTTAAAGATGGAAGAGGTTATTGGTATAATGGAACTAAAAAAAGATTGAGAATAATCAATGCACAAGAGGAAGTATTAGTTTGTGCCAAGGAAGATCTTGAAAGTTATTTTAAAATAAAAGCAAAGAGATATGAAAGGAAAGACTCTAATTGTGAAGTTATTGAGACCACACAACAAAAAGTAGTTAATAGATTTATTGGTCTTGGTGTTCCTGTTGGAAAAAAATCTGACAAGATTAGAGTGCCAAAAACAATCTTTCTTTCTCCTCCTGTTGTTATGGTTGAATTTTTAAAAGCTCTATTTTCTTGTGATGGGTTTGTTAGCAAGGAAGGGGCTAATCTAGAATATTACTCTAACTCTCTTAATTTTTTAAAGGACCTGCAACTTCTTTTGGGTTATTTTAGTATTCATAGCAAAATAAGAGAGAAGAAAGTTACATGTAATGGGAAAAAGTTTTTGAGCTATGCTCTTTCTATTTGGGATTATCAATCAATAAAAAATTTTGAAGATCATATAGGCTTCTTCTCAAATGAAAAGAGGAATAGGCTTAAAAAAAGGAAATTTTGGAGGATGTCTAGAAGGAAGAAAACTCAATATATTTCAAATGAATTGTTTTTTGAATCTATAAAAGAAATAGAAACAAAGAAAACTAAAACAACAGTTTTTGATTTGAGAGTGCGTAAAAATCATTCATTTATAGCCAATGGAGTGATTTCTCACAACTCTGGAAAATCCTATAGTTTATCCGTAATAGCAGAAGAAATGGCAAGAATGCCAGAAGAAATTTCTAAAAATTTATCAATTATTATGTTTGATACTATGGGCGTTTTCTGGACAATGAAATATCCTAATGAAAGAGATGAAAAATTATTAGAAAAATGGAATTTAAAGCCTGAAAGTATGAAAATTAATTTGTATGTGCCAGAAGGTTATTTTAATAGATATAAAGAAAGGAATTTACCAGCTGATTATTCTTTTTCAATAAAAACTAGTGAGTTAGATGCTGGTGATTGGGCTAATGTTTTTAATATAAATGTTACTGATCCAATTGGTGTTTTAATAGAGAGAGTTATTGAAGATTTAAAAGATGAATTGGGAGATGGATATGATTTAGATGATATTATTAATAAAATAAGGAAAAACAAAAAAGTATTAGAATCTGTAAGAGATGCAGCAGAAAACAGATTTGTAAATGCTAAAAGATGGGGTTTGTTTAGTTCTGAAGGAACTGAGATAAGTGATTTAGTAAAAAGAGGTGAAGTAACTGTAATTGATACTAGTGCTTATACTCAAGTTAGTGGTGCTTGGAGTATTAAGAATCTAGTTTTAGGAATGGTTGCTAGAAAATTATTGGCTGAAAGAATTGTTTCTAGGAGATTAGAGGAATTAGAGAATATTGAAACTAGTCAGAGATATTTAATTGATGTTGGAAGAGAATTAGAAAAACCAATGATTTGGTTATTTATTGATGAGGTTCATGAAGCTTTGCCAAGAGATGGAATAACACCGGCAACAGATGCATTAGTTCAATTATTAAGAGAAGGTAGGCAGCCTGGTATCAGTTTAGTTTTAGCTACTCAACAACCAGGAGAAATTCATAAAGATGTTTTAACTCAATCAGATATTGTTTTAAGTCATAGGTTAACTGCTAAGAAAGATATTGATGCATTAAATGAAATGATGCAAAGTTATTTACTTGCTGAAATTCAAGATTATATGAATGGTCTGCCAGGTGAGAAAGGTTCTGCTATTATATTAGACGATAATTCTGAAAGGATTTATCCAATGAGAGTAAGGCCTAAATTAAGTTGGCATGGTGGAGAAGCTCCTAGTGCTATTAAGTTTAGTAAGAAAGAAGAACTTACTGGGCTTTAGTTGTAGAAATCTATTCCCAAGATTTTTGTTATAAATACATCTATTTCTTTGATTTTATTTTTATTTAGAGAAACTTGTAAACCGTAAAAGGCTGGTTTAGTGATAAGGAGACCTTCCTTTATTAGTTGTTTAGCCATTTTATTAATATCTTTCCCCAAATGAGATGGAAAGCCTTTTTTTAAGGTGTCAAAATGTGTGTGAACTCCACCAATTACTTTTTTTCTTCTTAGATTATATAGTATTGTAGCTTTGATTATCTCATCTGTAAGCTTCATATGATTACTACAGTGAGAGAATATTTAAATGTTTCTAATATTGAAATATAAAAACATAAATAGAAATATTTATAAAGATCTAAAATATTGAAATTGTATGGAAAACGAAACAGTTTTTGTAGAAGTATTT
Organism: Nanobdellota archaeon; assembly: GCA_038046025.1. GTDB lineage: Archaea > Nanobdellota > Nanobdellia > SCGC-AAA011-G17 > JACPIM01 > JACPIM01. The sequence goes on from JBBSWZ010000069.1 coordinate 5,137, forward strand.
GGTAGAAATCCTGTAATAAAAGTCCTGGATTTTCTTATAACTTTTCAAGCTTTTGATTACCCTTTAACTGAGATAGCAAAAAATTCAGGTGTTAGTTATTCAACTTTACAAACTTTTTGGGATAGATTAGTTAATAGTAATATAGTAATAAAGACTAGGAGAGTTGGAAAATCTGATTTGTTTAAATTAAATACTAAGAATCCTGCGGTTAAACAATTAATAAAATTAGATTGGAATTTGATTAAAGGTTCCGAAATAAAGGAAAAGATTGTTGCTTAATTAACTTTAAAGTCTATACAAACCCTATAGGTAAATGGAGCATAATTTCCACATTTTACAATTTTTAAAATCTTAAATTTCTTGAAACGTTTTTTTACTTTGTCATTTAAATTTTTAAATTCTTTTTCTTGTGCAAATGTGTAGAAATGGATTATTCCTTGTCTTTTGATATATTTTTTTGCTAAATCTAAATAATCTTCTGCAGTTTTTGGTAATGGCATTAGAATTCTGTCAAATTTCTTTTTTAGTTTGGGTAGTACTTTTTTAACATCACCTTTGTATAATTTAAGATTATTTACTTTATTTAAAACTAAATTTTCTTTTGCTAATCTATGTGCTATTGGATTAATTTCTATTGCTGTTATTTCTTTTGCTCTTGTGTTTTTAGCTATCTCTATAGGAATAACGCCTAAACCAGAAAACATTACTAAAACTTTTTCTTGTGGTTTTATTTGTTTTATTACACGTAAGCGTTCATTACTTGTCCTTGGAGAGAAATAAGTTTTTTCTACATCTACTTTTAGAATAACATTATTTTCTTTATGAAGAGTTACCTTATTTTTTTTGCCAAAAACTATTTTAACTTTTTTTAGTCTGTATTTTCCTTTATGAGTTTCTGATTTATAAGCAACTGTTTCTATGTTTTTTATTTTTTTAATAAGTTTTTTAGCTTGTTCTTTAGTAATTTTTTTATTGAATATGGCAATGTTACCAACTATTTCATAAGAGGTCATTTTGTCCAAGAATCAAGTCCTTTTTGTCCTGTTGGTTTTTTTGTTAATTGTTGTAGAGTTTTATCTACTCTTTCCTCTGAGAATTCGTGTTTATCTACGAGAAATTTTTTTATTTTTTCTTCATCTGGAGATGACCATTTCAACTGATAATTTTCCATTACTGGCATTGATTTGAAAATTGCGTAGATTTGTTTCCAATTAAAGTCTGGTTTTAATTCTTTGAAAATTTTATCAAAATCTTTTTGAGTCCTAATTAGATTTAAAGCTTTTTTTGAACCTATTCCTTTAATTCCTTGAGGATTATAATCTGTACCTGTTAATATTGAAATAATAATTAATTGATCTTGGTTTATTTTTAGACTTTTAAGAACTTCCTTTAACTCTATAAGCTCTGGAGTTATTTTTATTGTAATCCCTGAAGGTAGTTTTCTTCTTTTAGATAAAGTTAAATTTGTTACAATTCTTGGGCATTTGTAAAGTAAAGGATCTACGTCAGAGGTGGCTGCGGCCCAAACATCTTTTTTTCTACATAAATAACTGATTTGTGCATCTGCCTCGCTTGGCGCTTGTATTACTGGCAAACCTAGAGATTTAAGTAATATTTTTGAACCCTCTATAATATCCCTTGATAATCTGGAAGTTTGCTTAGCATACTTCCCCATTGATTCGAAATCTTCTTCTTGTTGGGCTTCTTGAAACTTTTCTTCAGCAACTCTTTTCCTATACTCGCGTTCTTCTTGGACATGTGTTTTTAATTCTGGTGGTTTTCCATCAAATATAAAACAAGGTTCAATTCCTTGAGACATTAAATTTGAAATTCTTGAAAAAATACCTACGTAAACTGAAGTAATATTTCCATGAGAGTCCATTAATGGTGCCCCTTCTTGTGAGCGAATGGAGGATAAAAATTGATAAGCCATATTAGAGAAGTCTACAGCAATCTTTTTTCCTTTTAAATCTGAGAAATCTATTGCTTTCTTGTTTATTATACCAGATAGTTTAACTCCCATTACTATTCTATGATTTAAGAAAATTTATAAATGTTACTTGATTTTTATATAGGTCTAAAAGATGGTGATAAAACATACTTTTTTAAAACATAAGGGAGGTTTTTATAATTATAGGATCCATAATAATAAATTAGATCAACACTGTAAGGGAAATGGTTTTAATCCTTTATTTGATTATTTAAATGATGTTTTTGAAGCTTGTCCTAATGAATATTTTAATAAGGGTCCTAGAAGTTCTACTTTAAAGTTTAAATTAGTTGATGATTTGATAGAAATTCAAGGACATGAAGTTTCTAGTTTAGCAAGATATGGATTAGAAAATAATAGATATAGGTTTAATGATGATCATTCAAAAGTTCAGGTTTTTATGTTGGAAAATGATAATAGTACTGTAGCAATGGAAGTGCCTATATGGTTATTCCCTAATGAAGTTGGCGCATATAAAAGTGTTTTTGGAAGTAGTGATGTTTTAACAGGACATATAGATGTTTTAAGGATAGAAGATGGGAAAATTTGCATTTGGGATTATAAGCCTAATGCTCAAAAAGAGAAGTATGCATCTACACAAACATTTTTTTATGCTTTAATGTTGAGCAGGAGAACTGGCTTAAGTTTAGATAAATTTAGGTGTGGTTATTTTGATTCGAATTTTACTTTTTTATTCAAACCCGAAGAAAGTTTTTTAGAGGGATTGAATGAACAAAAAATATTATTTTAATTTTTTCTTGAATTTTTTTAGATATTTTGATAATATTTTATCTATTACTTTTCTTTCTACCCCTAGTAATATTGCTCCGAATAAAATAAACATTAAACCTGGTATGAGTGGGATAATAAGACCTATAATCCCTAGAAATAGGAAAATGACACCTATTGAGGTCCAAAAAATTTGTGATGGTTTAAATTTCATTTTAATAGTTAAATAGTTTTGTTTGTTTTGATCCTTTTAATATATCATCAAAATTTAATTTAAAAAATACTAGGACCATTTCTGCTATTGGTTTTATTTGTTTATTTATATAGTGATCATAATCTAATTTGTGTTTTAATTTTTGTTTTGGTTCGGGACCATCAGTTGTTATATAATATTCAATTATATTTGAATCTAGTTTATCTAATTGACGTGCTGCTTTTACGTGAGGAGGAGTTGTTTTAACATATTTCTCTAATTCCTTCCTAATTTGTTTTCTATAGATCAATTTATTATCATATTCCCCTTTCCTAATATCGTGAATAAACTTCTTTATGTAAGAAGAGATTTCCTTTTTATGGAATATCCTATCTAATATTCCTTTTTGGAATTCTTGTGCTGCTCCAGTCCAATCTGATCTTACTGATTCAATTCCTATAGTTTCTAGTTTTTCTTTTCCATCTTTTATTAATAACCCTGCGTATCTTTTTTTTGCTCCTTTTTTACCTGATCTTATTTTTGGCATTAAGAATCTAAGGTAATTTTTTTCAAATTCTAATTCTAGAAACGACTCGCGGTTATATCCTTTTTTTATAAAATGTCTATAGAAAATGTTAATGTCTTTTTCAATTTTTTCTCCTATTTCATTTGCTTTTTTTTCTGATTCTGTGTTTGCATTAACAAAATTAGAATCGGTGTCTGCATATATAACTTCTAGACCCATTTTATTTATTTTTTCTGCTGTTAATTTAACAAAATATTGTCCAAAATGGGTTATTGCATTTGCAAAATCCATACTAAAAAATCTACAAGATGGCGAGGCCATTATTCCGAAAAATGAGTTCATTAGTATTTTTATTGCGTATCTTGCTAGTTCGTTTTTTTCTTTTCTCGCTCTTTCACGCTCTTCCCATAAAGTTTGGATTATTTCTGGAACAATACCGTTCTCATTTCTAAAAAAGACTTTATTTGGTGCCTGAATAGAATTTTTTTCTTTTTTCTTTCCTAAAAATGAGGCAGGATCAATATTAAACGTTCTCATTACTGAAGGATATAGAGATCTAAAATCGAAAACAAGAACATTATCATAAATTCCTGGTTTTGATTCCATCACATAACCTCCTGTTATTGAACTTGGTTTGTCTGAGAATTTTCCTGTTGGGGCTACCAAATTTCTATCTCTGGCTTTTTTTAAATAAATTGAGTCAAAGGAAGCAATTGAAGCAGAAACCCTATCTAATTGCATTCCTGTTAATAATGACCTTTGTATTGATAATTCTAAAGTTCCTGATTTGTTTATTATATCAAAAACAAGCTTGGCATCATTTAAATTATAATCAACAAGTTTCTTTGGGTCTTTTTTGTAAATTTCATCTATTTTTGATTTATCCTCGATTAATTTCTTTTTTCCTAGTATGTCTTTAGCTACTGTTTCAAGTTTATAGTCTGGTACTTTGACAAAAGATGATTTTAAAAGTGATAATCCATCTAATACTTGTCTACCTATTAAATCTGCTTTAGAATCTCTGAAAAAGTTTTGTTGTAATTTGAGTTTAGAATTTGAATTATCCCTTCCTAAGTTAAATGGAATTTTATGTTGTTTAAATTTATTATTTAAGAAATTTAGATCAAAGTCTATTACGTTCCATCCAGTTATTATATCTGGATCTTCTAAAGTTAAAACTTTATGAAAATTTTCTAATAATGTCACTTCATCATAACAAGAAATTGCATCAGGTATTCTGTTTTTTGAAACTATGAATGATTTTTGGTATTTGTCTGAATATAACGATAAAGAATAAAGTTTCTTTCCATCTATGGAGGTTTCTATATCTAAAGAAAGAACTTTTAAATTATTTGGCTTATAATCTGTAGGTTTTAAATTTGGTTCTTTAAAAATCCTGTCTACTCTTTCACCTGTTTCATATTCTCCTTCTATTTCTATAGAACCTTGGATTTTTTTATCTATTAGAAACCTATAAGCAAACCTTATGTCTGCTTCATAGCATTCTATGTTATTATCTTCAAATAATTCCCTTATTTGAGGCACATCAGAAGGTATATTAAGAATAATTTTGGTTACTGATTCTTTATTGAAATTAGTAAATTTAGTATTTTCAAAATCAAATTTTTCTAAGTTTTGAGCTTTTTTTAGATCTTTAGATTTTATGAAAAAATATGGTTTGAATGTATTTATTGTTAAGAAAGATTGACCATTTTCTAGTTTACCATATAGATTGATATATGCTTTACCTTCTATTATTCTATATGTAGGATAAATAATGAAACCTTTCATTCTTTCTTAAAAATTTCTTCTTTATTCATATAATATCTGTTTACAGACTTTTTTTATATACTCTTTATGTCTTAAATCTAGTTATATCTCTTAAGTTAATGGGCACTTCCTTTTTTATAAGCCTTCCCTCCATATATATTGAACCTTTTGCATTTTATTTCAAAAGTAATGAGCTTCTAACTATAGTCTTTAGTATAACAATCTTTTTAATTTGGATTTATAAAAGAAGAGGTATGTGGTATAAAAAGTATAATTGGAAGAATAATCCTTTTTCAATTAGGGTAAATCCTAGCATATTTGTTGGTTTAGGTGATATCAGAAAGAGGTTAGCTAGCTATGTTGAAGGCGGGAATATAGTTTTGATTGTTGGTGGTAGGGGTGTTGGAAAAACTTCGCTTCTTAAATGGTTGGAAACAAGATTAAAAAAACATAGCTGTTTTTATATGAATGCTGAGGCAATAAAGGATGGGTTTAGTATTATAGACTTTTTAATTGCAAATCGGCCTTTTTTAAGAAGTTACCCAAAAAGAGCTGTTCTGCTTATTGATGAATCACAAAGAATTGGTGAGTGGTTTAGAATAGAGGCGCAAAGATTATGGGAAGCTGAAGTTATAAAAAGTTTAGTTTTAGTTCATGATGGATTGGCAGTAGATGGTTCAGATATTAAGGATTTTTCTGCTAATTTAAAGAGTAGGGTAGGGGATAGGATAATTTATCTCAAAAAATTAAATAAAGAAGACGCTTATGATTTGATCAGGATAAGATGTGGAAGGTATATCCCTTTTGATGGATTAGCTATGGATGAAATAATTAAAAGGTCTGACGGAAATCCCAGAAAAATATTAGGAAATTGTGAAAGGGTTTGTATTGAAAGTGATAAAGAGAAAATAAGTAAATATGAAGTTGAGAAAATACTAAAAATAGATCATGTCTCTCCCGATGTTATCAAGAAAATAAGGTAGATTTAAAAATAAAATATGTTCTAATCTTCTTATGGAAGATTATATTAAATCTGGTAAAATTTGTAAAAAAGCTAGAGAATATGGAGTTAAATTAATTGTAGAGGGAGCTAAATTATTAGATATAGCTGAGAAAGTTGAAGAGAAAATAAAAGACCTTGGAGGAGAAAGTGCTTTTCCTGTTGATGTTGGATTAAATTTTGTTGCTGCTCATGATAGCCCAAGATTTAATGATGAAAGAGTTATTAGTAGTGGTGATGTGGTTAAGTTAGACGTAGGAGTCCATGTAAACGGGGCTATCACTGATTGTGCTGTAACTATTGAAGTAGGGACTAATAAATATAAAGATTTAATTAATGCTTCTGAAAATGCTTTGAAAAAAGCTATTGAAATAGCTAAACCTGGTACTAAGCTTAGGAATATAGGTAGAGTAATCCAAGAAGAAATCCAAAAAAAAGGCTTTTCTCCAATAATTAACCTATCTGGGCATGGTCTCGGTTTATATGAAATTCATAAAAGTCCTACAGTACCAAATTATGATAATAATGATGAGCGTAAATTAGAAGAAGGAATGGTAATTGCTATAGAACCTTTTGCAACAACTGGAGAAGGTAAGGTTATAGAAGGAAAAGAAAGTGGGATTTATGAGCTATTGAATGAAAAAAATATTAGGGATGATAGGGCTAGAAAGGTTTTGAGATTTATTATAGAAAATTATAAGACTTTACCTTTTTCTGAAAGGTGGTTAGTAAAAAAATTTGGAAATATTGCTAAGTTTGCTTTGTTAAGTCTAGAAAGAGAAGGAATAATAAAACAATTTAAGATTTTACCTGAAAAAACTAAAGGACAAGTTAGTCAGGCTGAAAGGACTTTGATTGTTGGTAGGGGTGTTATTAATTAAGAATTATAATCTCTAAATGAGTTAATTGATCTAATTGTTTTTTATCATATCCTCCTCTTACTAAACTACTATAAAATTTATAAATCTTCTAATAAGATCAACCTAAGTAACTTGGAACTTTCTGTATTGCTGCCCTTGCTCTTCTTATGTAATTATTTTCTATTTCTTGATATATCTTTAGATCTTCATCAAGTATTGAAGGTTTAATCTTTGTTAAGGCTTCTTCAAAGTTAGGCATATCAACGTTCCTTGACTTTATATTTTTTCTTAGAGCTATTAAGGCTGCTTCTCTGCATACTGCTTCTATATCGGCTCCAACATAATTCAGAGTTTTTTTTGCTAGCTCTTTTAAATTTACATCCGGACTAAGAGGCATTTTTTCTGTGTGTATTTTAAATATTTCTTCTCTAGCTTTTAAATCTGGAACTGTTGTTGATAATATCTTATCAAATCTCCCTGGTCTTAGCAACCCCGGATCTAACATATCTGGTCTATTGGTTGCGGCTAATACCACAACGTCATTTAATTCCTCTAAGCCATCCATTTCTGTTAATAATTGATTAACGACGCGTTCTCCTGATCTTGAACCTTCGTCTGCTCCTCTTCTACTAGCAATAGCATCTATTTCATCAAAAAAGATTATGGTTGGGGCTGCTTGTCTTGCTTTTTCAAAAACTTTTCTTACTCCTTTTTCAGATTCTCCAACCCATTTAGAAATTAATTCTGGTCCTTTTATATAAATAAAATTAGCTTCTGCTTCAGTTGCTACTGCTTTAGCTAGCTGGGTTTTACCTGTTCCTGGTGGACCATATAATAGGATTCCACGAGGGGCACGAATTCCCATTTTACCAAATACATCTGGATGTTTTAATGGCCATTCAACTGCTTCTTTTAATTCTTGTTTTAACTGCACTAACCCGCCTACATCTTCCCATTTAACATTTGGTGCTTCAATTAAAACCTCTCTTAAGACTGAAGGTCTTACATTTTTTAATGCTTCTTTGAAATCAGTATCTGAAATCATTAATTTACTCAATAACTCTTGAGAAAGTTTCTTATCTTCCATCATATTTACATCTGGTAAAACACGTCTTAGAACATTCATAGCTGCCTCTTTACATAAAGCAGAAATATCTGCACCAACAAAACCATGAGTAATTTCTGAAAGTTTTATTAGAGACACGTCCTTATCAAGTGGCATGTTTCTTGTATGAATTTTTAAAATATTTAATCTTCCTTTTTTATTTGGTACCCCTATTGAGATTTCACGATCAAATCTACCAGGGCGTCTTAGTGCAGGGTCTATTGCGTTTGCTCTGTTAGTTGCTCCTATAACGACTACTTTTCCACGACCTTTTAAACCATCCATCATTGTTAATAATTGGGAAACCATTCTTCTTTCTACCTCTCCAAATGTTTCTTCTCTTTTAGGAGCCATAGAATCAATCTCATCTATGAAAATTATTGAAGGTGCATTTTTCTCTGCTTCTTGGAATATTTCCCTTATCTTCTTTTCTGATTCGCCATAAAATTTTGAGGTTAATTCTGGTCCATTAACTAACAAGAAATTAGCATCTGTTTCATTTGCAACTGCCTTAGCTAATAAGGTTTTGCCTGTTCCTGGTGGACCATGTAATAGAACTCCTTTTGGCGCTTCTACTCCTAATCTTTCAAATATTTCTGGATGTTTTAATGGAAGCTCTACCATTTCTCTTATTTTTTTAACTTCATCTTCTAAACCACCGATATCCTCATAAGTAACATCAATAGCGCGTGTATCATCTGATACTTCCATTGCTTTTGAAGAAACTGATAAAATTGTGTTCTCAGTAATTATAATTGGCTCATTTGGATTTGTGTCTGCAACTATGAATTTTAATGAGCCAAAACCAAAACCACCCATAAAACTTTGTTCAAAAACATCAAATATATCTTCAAATGGAGATCCTGTCATAGTTCTTCTTCTAGATTTCGTTCCTCCTAATGCAATTATATCTCCTTTTAATACTGGTCTTCCTAATAATGATCTTTTAAATAATTCAGGATCTGCTTGAATCATTACTCCTTGTTGTGCGGGGGCAATTGTTACTGATTTAGCTTCTTTAACTTCTGCTTTTCTGATTTTTACTAATTCTCCTATTCCAGTTTTAGCATTCCTTCTTAGAATTCCGTCCATTCTAATTATTGATTGCCCGATATCTGTTGGGTAAGCCCTATCTACTATTCCTACTGTTGATTTTCCACCTTCGATTTCAATGATATCTCCAGGTCTGACACCTATCTGACGCATTGTTTGAGAATCAATTCTAACTATACCTTTGTATGCTTCCTCTTGTAAGGCTTCTTGTACCTTTAATTTTGTTTCATTAGCTTTTGTTTTAAACATTTTAAAATCTCCTCACCTTATTGAAGGATAATGATATCCTTCCTGGTTCCTCTAGTGATAATCTTATTAATTTGTCTATTTCCCTGTTAATTTCTTCATGGAATAAAATAATTTCTTTTGGTATTGATACAGCATATGAGTTTCCCACTAACCTTAGTTTTACTTGGAACTGTTTACTTCTAAGCTTATTAAAGTTGTTATACTCTTCTAAATCAACTGGATGGTAACTTATCTTATTACAATTTGGACATTTTTTAGCCCTTAATTCAAAGCCATCTTTAAAGACAGTTGTGTCAATAGTTTCAGAACTACATTTATTACATAGAATTGTGCTATTAAATATATCTTCCATGTGTATACGTTAGGTGTATACAGCTTGTATATAAATGTTTTGTTTAACTTGGCTTTGCACAA
>JBBSWZ010000070.1:0-2988 GCA_038046025.1 Nanobdellota archaeon
GGATGTGATAATTTTGAGGATGATGGAGAGGCATTTACTGCTGCAACAACTACAACTACAAGTACTACTACTTCGACAACTTTAGTAGAAAGTGAAGATGTGAGTAGAATAGGGGATGGTTCTCCTTCAACTATTAGACAGACGCCTTTAACAGAAAAATCTTGTGTAGAAGATTGGGTTTGTTTTAATTGGTTGGCTTGTAAAAATGGAATTGAGCAAAGAGAATGTAGGGATAGGAATAGTTGTGGTACTATTGTGAACAGACCTATAACTGTGAGGGAATGCGAACCAGATGTTCTCCTAGTTCCACCTAAAGAAGAAGAAAAGAAAGTTGGATTATCAAGAAAAATAGTTGAATCTGAAATAGAACAGGAGAGTTTAGTATCTAAGTTCGTAAGAGTGAGTGAATCAAGATCTTTTATATTGTTGACTATGATTATTACCTTGGCTATAGCGTTTGGTGTTTATACTATTTTAATGAAACCTAGAAAACCTAAAGTAGGAATTTAGAATTCCTCTAGTTTTTTTATAGAGCCATATGTAACAAACGTTTTCTTTCCTTCTGCAAAGTTTTCAGTTTTTAATGATAAAAGTCCTTTCTTTTCTAGGTCTTTAAGTCTTCTTAAAAAAGTTTTGTATGATGTTGAGTTGGGATATAGATCTTCTAATTCTACTGTAGTTTTATTTGGATTTTCTTTTATTAAATTTAAAATTTTATTTTCTTGGTCTGTTAATGAATCTGAACTTTTTATTTTAAACTCTGGAAGTTTATCAATGGCCTTTTGTGCATGTTCCGAATCAATTTTTCTTTTTAATAATTGTTCTGCTATATTTCCAGACTCTTTTAATAAAAATAAACCAGTTCTAATATCTTTAAGCTCATATGTTTTTTTTGAAATTAATTTTAATGCTTCATCTGAGAAAACATTTGGAACAAAAGCGTATTCGGCTCTTTGTTTTAAAATTCCGTGAGTTTCTTCTTTATTGTATGGTTTAAATTCTATTATCTCAGGTGTTAATCTTGAAGCTATTCTTTGGTCTAGAGTTGAGAGGAATCCTTTGTTGTTTGTTATTAGTATTATTGATTTTCTGTAAATTTCCTCTAATAAAGAATATAGTATTTGAAAATCTTCTATTTTATCTGCTTCGTCCAGGACAATAACTGCAGATCTTTTGTTTAGGATTCTTGAAACTTCTTTAGTTAATTCATCTGTGCTTTTGTTGTGGGTGTATTTGTAGCCTATTGAGTTGCAAATTTCTAAAATTATTTTAAATGGCGTGTCTTTCTGCCAGCAATTTACGTAAATTGGGATGATGTCTGTTGTTTTTTGTTCTACTTCTAATAAAACATTTTTAGTAGCTATTGTTTTTCCTATTCCTGGCGATCCAGCAATTAAACAGTTTCTTCCATTATGTTTTTGAAATAAAGGCTTTATTATAGAAGCTATTTGAAACTGTTCGTTCTCTCTGTATTTTATTAATTTAGGATGATATTCAAAATCTAATGCCAGCTCGTCCCTAAATAAAGATTCTGAATCTTTTAAGGTGTCATCAAATAGTCCCATGATTATTAATAAGATAAATTTGTTTTTAAGGATAGTGGTGATGTAGTAATATTTTTATATTATGGAATAAGATTTAATATATGGTTAATGAGTTAATTTATACTTTAATTGGTGTGTTTATAGTTAGTATCTTGTCTTTAGTTGGTATCTTTACTTTATCTTTAAACAAGAATTTATTTCATAAGGTTTTACTGATATTGGTTGCTTTTGCTGCTGGTTCTATGTTAGGAGCTGCATTTTTTGATTTAATTCCTGAGATTTTGGAAAAATTAGAAGTTGAAAGGGTTATGATTTTGATTGTTCTAGGAATTTTGGTATTTTTTATAATTGAAAGATTTATACATTGGCATCATTGTCATATTAATCATAATAATCATAAGCATCATCCTATTGGTTATTTAACTTTGATAGGAGATGGTGTGCATAATCTAGGAGATGGTGCTATAATTGCTGCTGCTTTTTTAACTGATTTTGGTTTAGGTGTTGTGGCTACTATTGCTATACTATTACATGAGATACCTCAGGAAATTAGTGATTTTGCCATATTAATTAAATCTGGATTTTCTAGAACAAAAGCGATATTATTTAATTTTTTAACTGCTATAACTGCATTTATAGGAGCATTAATTACTTTTTATGCTTCGGCTTTTGTTGAAAACATAATTCCTTCGTTATTAGCTGTGGCGGCCGGTGGTTTTTTATATATTGCTATGACTGATTTAATACCAGAGTTAAAAAAAGAAGAAGATACAAAGAGATTATTATTACAAACTGTTTTTTTGATAATTGGTTTAGTGATAATTTTTTATGCTGGTGAATTGTTTCATCATGGTTAAATTTCTTCAATTCCGTCTCTAGTTAGGGCTATTAATCTAATCCCTGTTCCTGATTTTAATAAAGCCGAAATTAAGGCCATATGTTCTTTGCCAGTTCCAGAAACGAGATTAACTGCCACTTCTGGATCCTTTATTTTGTCTTTTAATAAATTTTGAATCTCATTTCTCAAATCTTTTAAACCGGAATTCATGTTAACTGCTAGTAATTCTGTCTTATCATTTTTATTAAAGTTTTCTTTTCCATATTCATTAGTAATTAGGATTACTTTATCCCAATTTTTATCTTCTATTAGTCTAGCTACATGACCCCATGTTCCCTTTCCTGTTGATAAACAAGCAATTAGAGTTGGCATTTTTTTAAAAAAATAAGCAGAGTTTATAAATTTATTCTTCGATAGCTGGTAGTGCCATTTGCTGTTGCGGTATTAATCTTAAATTAATTGTTTGATTATTGTCTGCTGGTAGGTTTACTGAGTAAAAACCAAAATTATTGAGTTGGTTGATCATGTTTTGTTGGATTTGAATTGTTGCTGCTGTAACTCCTTGCTGGTAAGCTAGACTTATTTGTTGTTGATTATAATCTCTTA
>JBBSWZ010000070.1:3088-15802 GCA_038046025.1 Nanobdellota archaeon
GCTGTAACTCCTTGCTGGTAAGCTAGACTTATTTGTTGTTGATTATAATCTCTTACCCATCCTGTAATTAAAAATACTACTAAGATGAGTATTACTAGGATTAATAGTATGATTACTTTATTTTTGTTGTCCCAATACATGAAAATTAACTAGAATGGTTTGTTTAAATAGTTTATTGGTTTCTAGTTGATATTACTGCCATCTCTCAATATGAATCTGTTTTTTAGTGAAACCTATAGATCCTAGGACTTGGACAGTGTCTGTGATCATTATTGGTGGTCCACAAATATAGAAATCTTTATCTTCTGAAGGTTTTAATAGATTTGGTAATAGGTTTGTTACCCTACCTGTAAAAAGTTCTGTTTGTGTTTGTGGTCTTGAGATTACTGGAATAAATTTGAAATTTTTATATTTTTTTTGTAATTTTTTCCATTCTTCTTTTAATAAATAGTCCTGTTCTGCTTTGAATCCAAATATTAAAGTAATGTTTGTATTTATTTTGTTTTCTAATAGATCTAAGATCATACTTCTTAATGGTGCTACTCCTACGCCTGCTGCTATGAAAAAAATTTCCTTTTTGTATGGCGTTATTATTCTGAAAACTCCGAAAGGGCCTTGTATTGTTACTTTGTTTTTTGGTTTTATTTTTAGCAGTTTTGATGAGATTAGAGAATTTTCATTTTGAGATTTGATTAACAGTTCTATATAATCCTTAATATTAGGCGAGGAAGCAATTGACCAAGAGCGTCTTATCTTTTTGTCTTTTATTTGTGTTATTGTTTGGATAAATTGTCCTGCTCTAAAATCTAATGGTTTTGGTAATTTTAACTTTAATAGAAAGGTATCTTTTGTGAATTTTCTATTTTCTAATACTTCAGTTTCTAATGGTTCTGGAAGCGTCATGATAAACTTGATTTAAAGAGAGAATTTAAATTTTTTGGTATGTATTTTTTAATAATAATGCATCTTGCTCTATGTTTGGAGATTCACATGTAACTACTCCTTTACATTTGAATTCTTTTAGAACTTTTAATAGATCTTTATAGTTGAATTTTGATTCTTTTAATATTAAATGATTTTTTTCTCCTTTTTCTGTAAATTCTATTCCTGAGATGTGTATGTGCATATTATCTAGTGCTGTTTTTCCCAGTTGTTTTTCTATTTCTTGCATAATCTTCTGAAATTCTTGGGTTGTATTATTCTGGCCCAAGGACCTAGCGAACAAGTGCGAAAAGTCTATACAAGGTAAAACTTGATCAATTTCTTTGCTTAATTGAATTAATTCTTGTAAGTTACCGAATTGTGCTATCTTTCCAGAAATTTCTGGCCTTATCCAGATGTTTTTATCATGTTGTTTAACTTCATTTACAATTGTTTTGATTCCTTCTTTGATTTTGTTAAAAACCTTTTTTGGATCTTGTTTTTGGTAATAACCTGCGTGGAAACAAATTGAATAGCCGCCACATAAGGAAGTTACTATTGCTGAATTTTTTATGTAACCTATAGAGGCATAATATTTCTTTTTTTCATCTGAGTTTAAATTTATGAAATAAGGTGCGTGACAAGTAATTACTATATTATTTTCTTGAGCTGTTTTTTTTACCTCTGGAGTTTTTTCTTTTTTAATATTGATTGAATGAACAAATTCTAATTCAAAAGAATCTAGATTAAGTTTTCTAACATCTTTTATCCCCTGGATTGTATCTCCCTTAGTTGAGACAGGTATACCTGCTGTACCGAAGAGAAGTCTTGGTATTTTCATTATTCTTCCTTAAATTCTTCTTGTGAAGCATCACATGCCAAGCACCTTTCTGGTGCCTCTGGTCCTTCAAATAAAAAACCACATATTCTGCAAGTCCACCTCTTTTCCATGTTTTTTGAGTGGTAGGGAAAATATATAAAATTTATGATATTAGAAAAAACAAAAATATTTAAACTTTGATAATTCATTATTATTAATGCTAAGACAAAGTATTAGTAAGGATATACCTTTAAGTGAGATTACTTTAAGGAGGTATGAGAAACCAAGTGGTTTGCAAGGCAGGGATTTAGTAAGGAAGCTATGTTTAAGTGTTGGTTTACTGCAACCTGGTGATTCTAGGGATGTTGTTGTTGATGTTTTCCAAGCTTTATTAGATTCCGCTAAAAATAAGAAAGAAATGAGTAGTTTTCAAGTAATGGAAGAAGTTGTAAAATTAAGAAAGAAGAATAATTTAGCTTTGAAGGGGATAGCGGAAAGTAATATTAGGAGACAGTTGAAAAGATTAAGAGATTTGTTTTTAATTGAGAAGGTAAATAATAGTTATAGGATTACTGAATTTGAGGATTTAATTACTATATTTGATGAAAGGATTGAGAAGTATTATTTAGAGAGTATAAAGACAAGAGCTAGAGAGTATTTTGAAGCTTTAAAATAGTTAAATTTATTAATAAGTAAAAAGGTGAAATAATAATGAAAAAGATAGTTCCTTTGGTATTGGTAGTATTATTAATTCTTAGTTTAATACCCATAAGTTTAGCTCAATCTGGTAGAGATAGAGTTGATTCTGATGTTAATGATGAAGATTCTGATGAAATTAGGATAGGTGGAAGATCTGTTCCTAAATTTAGAATTGATAAAATAAGAGAAATTACTATTTCAAATATAGAAAAAGCAAAAGAAAATTTTGATAGTGCTAGAGATAGATTTGAAGAAGCACAGGAAAGGAGAGAAGCTGCTTTAGAGAAGGTAAGGGAAAGGAAAGGAGAATTAGAAGAGTGTATAAATGATGACAATGAAGAATGCGAAGAGCTTAGACAGGGAGTTATAGAAAATGCAAAAGAATTTTTAGGTAGGAGTGCTGACGCGATAATTGCTGCCTTGGAAAGAACAAAAGCAAAGATTGAAGGAAGTGATAGATTTACAGAAGAAGAGAAAAATGAGATTATTGAGAGAATAGATGCTAAGATTACTGAAATTGAAGAAGCTAAAGCTAGTGTTGAGGAGGCTACTACAGGACAGGAAATTAAAGAAGCTGCTCGAAAAATAAATGCTGCTTGGAAAAATACTAAAGATGTATTAAAGAAAAATTCTCATAGAGGAGGAATTGCAAGGTTTAGTGCAATAGTTAGAAACTTTGATAATAGTATAGGAAGAGTAGAAAATAGAATTAATACTTTAGAAGAAGATGGTGTTGATGTTTCTGAATTAAATGTGTTGAAAGATGGATATAATGCTAAGATTGATGAAGTTATAAGTAAATTAGAGGAAGCTAAAGCTAAAGCAGAAGAAGGAATGTATGAAGAGGCTAAGGATTTATTTGAAGAAGCTAAAGATTTATTGAAAGAAGCTCATGATATTTTGAAAGATTTAATGGATGGAATTAAAGAATTAAGTGAAGATATAGAAGAAGATGAAGTTAAGTGTGTTGGAGATAGTGATTGTGGCGAGGACGAAGTTTGTTTAGAAGGTGAATGTGAGGATGTAGAAGACGAAGATGAAGAGGATGATGAGGAAGAAGAAACTAGGTGTCTTGTTAATGAAGACTGTGAAGAAGACGAAATATGTATTGAAGAAGAGTGTGAGGATAAAGAAGATGAATAAGAAAATTATGATTTTATTAATTGGACTGTTTTTAGTAATTAATGTTGTAATAGCTGGATGTTCAGAGCAGAAAGTTATGAAAAAAGATGATGTGGTGGAAAAGGAAGAAGCTGGTGGAGGAACAGGTTTAGAAGATGATTTAAATGAATCTGAAAATGAAGAAGTTGGTGTTGAAGAGCTTGATGATTTAGATTCTGAGTTTGAAGAGATTGAAGATTTAGACATATGATTTATGAACCAGCTGAAGATTCTTTTTTATTGTTAAATTTTGTTAAGAAGTATGTTAAGAAAGGAATGAAGGTTTTGGATATGGGTACTGGTTCTGGTATATTTGCTGAAAATGCTATGAAATTAGGGGCTGATGTTTTAGCTGCTGATATAAATGAGGAAGCTGTTGAAATCTGTAAGAGAAATGGTATTAATGTTGTTCAAAGTGATTTATTTGAGAATATTAAAGGAAAATTTGATTTAATTATATTTAATCCACCTTACTTGCCAGAAGAAAGAGAGTATGTTGGGATAAAGTTTACTGAGAAAGATTTTAATTATGTTAATGATCTTGCTTTAGTTGGTGGAAAAAAAGGATATGAAACTATTGAAAGGTTTTTTTCTCAAGTTAAAGATTACTTAAATGAAAGAGGAATGGTATTAATTTCGTTTAGTAGTTTAAGCGGTGATGTTTTGAAGATTATTGGGGAATATGGGTTTAAGTTTAGAAAATTGGGTGAGAAAAGGGTGTTTTTTGAGGCTTTATATGTTTATGAATGTTATAGGTAAATATTTAAATTAAAAATTATTTTAAATAATATGCTACCAAAATTTAGAAGTGCAGGTGAGGATAAGATTGGTAAGTTTTTTGCTTCTGAAAAGATTCATTTTTTATATGAATATCCGCTAGCTTTAATTGATGAACAAGAACAAGTTAGAATTTGGTATCCTGATTTTTATTTACCTAAGCTGAATATTGTTATAGAATATTTGGGAATGAAAGGGAAAGATGAATATGATAAATCTGTCGGTAGGAAAACTAAGTTATTTAAGAATTTAAGAATTGATTTTATCTATGTTACCCCAAATAGATTGGAGAAGCCAGATTGGAAACATTATATTATTAGGAAAATATTAGAGATAATGGACAGTAAAGGTTCTGATTATCATAAATTGAAAATACTTGCGAGAAAATATAAGTATACACCTAGAGAAATCGGGGATGATTGGGGTTTAGGTTAATGTATGTCAAATGGTATTAAAAAAGAAGATGACTCAATCTAACGGTGATCCAATACATAAATCTGGCTACACTCTTACAATATTTTGCAAAGAATCCAATGGCAAGTGGCGGCTAGCACACGATGCTAATTTGTTGACAGTTAATAAATAAAAATTATAGGAATGTACCCAGCGCATGAAATAGATATATTTATAAACTAATCTTCTAAGAAAAGAATTACTCGTTAGCACTACATATCTAGGAGTTGATAAGAACCTCGGTTCTTATGTAGGAGGGTGAATGGATAAAAATCAAGTATTAGAATCTTTAAAATTTGCAAAGGAAAATTCTAAGAAAAGAAATTTTTCTCAATCTGTTGATCTAATCATAAATTTGAAAGGTTTGAATTTAAAAAAACCTGAGGAAAGTATAAATACTTTTATTACATTACCTCATGAAACTAGAAAAATCTGTAAAGTAGTTGCTTTAATTGGTGATGAATTACAGAATAAGGCTAAAGAGGTTTGTGATTTTACTATTAATAAGAAAGAGTTTGCTAAATATGCTGGTGATCCAAAAAGTTTGAAGAAGCTGGCAAAACAAGCTGATTTTTTTATTGCTCAAGCAAATTTAATGCCTGATGTTGCTAAATCTTTTGGTAGGGTTTTAGGTCCTATTGGAAAAATGCCAAATCCTAAAGCTGGTGGCGTTGTGCCTCCTACTATTCCAAATTTAAAACCTATTGTTGAGAAAATGAAGAAGATTATTAAATTAGAAACTAAAAATGAACAAAGTGTTAAGGTTATTGTTGGAAAAGAGGATATGAAAGATGAAGATCTTGCCGAGAATATAATGCTAGTTTACAATACTGTAGCTCATTTATTACCAGATGAAGAACAAAATTTGAGAAATGTTATAATTAAATTAACAATGGGTAAGCCATTTATTGTTGGTAAGAAACCTTCTTTAGAACAACCATTTAGAAAAGTGTTGGCGGAAAAAACTGGTGAAGAAAAGAAAAAAGAAGAAAAAAAGGAAACTAAAAAAGTAAAGTTTGAGAAGAAAGATATTGGTAAAGGAAAGAAAAAGAAGAAACCTCAGAAAGAAAAGGAGAAATAAATGGTTGAAGTTAAGGCCCACATTACAGAAGAAAAGAAGAAAGAAGTAGTTGAGATAAAGAGATTAATCCATGAATACAAAGTAATTGGAATTGTAAATTTAGAGAATTTGCCTGCTTTTAACCTAATGAAAATAAAGTCTCAATTAAAAGGAAAATTAGTTTTAAAATATTCTAAGAAAAGATTAATGAAAATTGTTTTTAGTGAGTCAGAAGATAAGAATATTCAAGAATTGGGTGAAAAATTAGATGGTATCCCTGCTTTAATATTTACTAATGAAGATCCATTTAAATTATTTCAATTATTGAAACAAAGTAAAAGTCCTGCCCTTGCCAAACCTGGAGATAAAGCCCCTAGAGATATTGTGATCCCTGCAGGACCTACAGATTTTACCCCTGGTCCTATAATTGGAGAATTAGGACAATTAGGTATAAAAACTTCTGTTGAAGGCGGAAAAGTTGCAATTAAACAAGATAAATTACTAGTTAAAGAAGGAGAAGAAATTAATTTTAAAAATGCTGAGTTAATGGCTAAGCTAAAGATAGAACCAATGGAAATTGGTTTGAATTTGATTTTAACTTATGGTAATAACGAAATATTGGTGAGAAGTGTTTTAGATATTGATATAGATGAATATGTTAATAATATTAAATTAGTTGCTGGTGAAAGTGTTAATTTGGCTATTTTTACTGAGTACATTACAGAAGAAACTGTTGAATTATTAATTAAGAAAGCGGTTATGGAAGAAAAAGGATTATCTAATCAATTAAATTTGGAAATTTCTGAGGAAAAATCTTCTGATGTAGAAGAGATAAGAGCAGTTGAAGCTGTGAAAGAATTACAAAAATTTGAAGAAAAACAAGGATCTGAGCAAATTAAAGAAGAACCAAAGGAAGAAAAGAAGACTGCTTTAGAAAAGGAAATTGAACAAGAACCAGAACAAGAAAAAGTACTAGAAGATCCTGAAGATACTGTTAAGATGGAACAAAAAAGCCCTCAGGATACTAGTGATGAAGCTATGAAGAGAGCAGAGGAAAATTTAAAAAACCTTATTAATAAAAAAATGAAGGGGGAAATTTAATTATAATTATGGAGGTTAAACTATAATGGAATACATATATGCAGGGATGCTCATTCACAGATGTGGTGGCATTATCAACGAAGAAACTGTAAAGAAAGTGATAACTGATGCAGGTGGAAAAGTTGATAACAGTAAAGTGAAAGCTTTAGTTGCTGCTATGCAAAATGTGGATATTGACAAAGCTATAAAGGAAGCTGCAGTTCCTATTGCTGCTCCTGCTGCTAGAGGAGTTGGAGAAGAAGCAAAGAAGGAAGAGAAGAAAGAAGAAGAGAGAGTGGATACTGAAAAAGCAGCTGCTGGATTAGGCGCATTATTTGGTTAGTTTTTTATTTTTTACTAACCATGAGAGAGGCATAGTTGAATGAGTAATGAGAAAAATGAATTAAATGGATTAAGAGAAGAAATAAATAATTTGAAGAGTCAGCTTAATAGCATTAATGAAGATAAAGAGGAATGGTTTAAGAAAAAAGAGGAGTTAAAGAAAGAAATTCATGAGTTAATAGATAAAGTTAAAAAAGCAAAGAAAGAAAGTGATGTTTCTAGTTCTGAAGTTGAAAAATTAAAAAAAGAAAGAGATAGTTATAATGCACAAGTTAAAGAATTAATTACTAAAATTAGAGTTTTGAATGATGAAAAAAATAAATTATTGAAGAAATATAATTTGAAAGAGGATCCTTCTAAAATTAAGGAAAATATTGATAAGTTAAATGAGAGGATTGAGACTGAAGCTTTAAGTTTTGATAAAGAGAAAAAGTTAATGGAGCAGATTAAAAGATTGAAGAAAGTTTATGAGCAGGTTGGTAGTGTGAAAGAAGTTAGTGATAAAATAGATAGTATTTCTAAGGAAATTGAAAATGCTAAAAAAAAGGCAAATGAAGCTCATAATAAGTTAAAGAAAGTTATGAAAGAGCATAAATCTTGGTTTAGTGAATTTTTTAGTATAAGTAAACAAATTAATATGATTAAGAAGCAACAGGAATGGGCTTTTGATATGTTTATTAGTTTTAAGAAGAAATTTGTTGAGATAAGCGGTCAGTTGAAGAATAAATTAATTAGGGCTAAAGAAGTTAGTCAAAAAGCTGATGGAGATAAGAAAATAAAGAGAAAGTTTAAGGAAGATGAAGTTAAGAAGAAACAAGAGAAGATTCTTGATGAGAAAATTAAAAAAGTTGAAGAAAAAATAAAGAAAGGTGAGAAGTTGACTACTGAAGATTTAATAGCTATGCAAGGTAAAAAAGAAGAATAAATGGGTATAATAACAAGAGGGTTGGATATTATTTTGCATTTGGATAAGTATGTTAGCTTTATAATCCAAAATTATGGGGTCTTTACCTATATTATACTCTTTTTTGTAATCTTTTTAGAAACTGGCTTAGTAATTACCCCTTTTTTACCTGGTGATTCTTTATTGTTTGTTTCTGGTGCTTTTGCTGCCAGCGGGGTAATAAACGTTTTTATTCTTTTTTTAATTTTGGCTATTGCTGCTATTCTTGGAGATACATTTAATTACTGGATAGGTAATTACTTTGGTGAAAAAGTTTTTGTCAAAAGCAGATTTTTTAGAAAGGAATATCTTGAAAAAACTAAAAATTTTTATGAAAAATATGGTGGTAAAACTATTATCATTGCTAGATTTATACCTATAGTAAGGACATTTGCTCCTTTTGTTGCCGGGGTTGGTAAGATGGATTATTTAAAGTTTTTAAGTTTTAATATTATTGGCGGCATTGGTTGGGTGGGGTTATTTTTGTTTGGTGGATATTATTTTGGTGCTATTCCCTTTGTTCAGGAGAACTTATCAGTAATTGTTCTGTTGATAATATTTATCTCTCTATTACCGGTTATATTTGAATTTATAAAAGAAAAAAGAAAATAATTATTTTTAGACTATTTTCATTGGTTGTTCTTTTAAAGTATTAAGGATAATCTTGGTAAATACCCTTTCTACGAAATCATAAGTTTGTAATTTTTTTAAAAAAAGATCCATTTTTCTTCTGTTTTCAAATCTGGCTAAGATTATAGCATCAAAATCACCTGTTACATCATAAACTGCGAAAACATTTGGATTGGTGGCTATTCTTTTCTCAACTTCAAATAATTTTCCTTTTGAAATTCTTATTTCAAATATAGCTTCAATATCATAACCAATTTTTTCATAGTCAATAGATATAATATAGTTTTTTATTATTCCTTCATTTTCTAATATTCTAATTCTGTTCATTACTGTGGCTGCTGAGATATTTAGTTTTTTTGCTATTTGTCTGTATGATAATTTAGAGTTTTCTAATAAAAGATTCAAAATTTGTTTGTTCAATTGGTCTTTTTTCATAATCAATTGTTTAATATTGACTAAATAAGTTATATAAAATTAAACAAATATTTAAATTTTTCCATTAAAAACATTAAAATGTTTAGTGAAAATCAGGAGAGATATATATAGATGTGGTTTTTATATTTGGTATAATGAAATTTAAACGAATTTATTTACTTGTTTTATTTATAATTTTTAGCTTAAATTTAGTTTTCGCTTATGAAGCAACTCCAGAAAATAATGCGAGATCTATTGATTTTGTTTGGACATTAATAGCTGCCTTTTTAGTCTTTATGATGCAAGGTGGATTTGCAATGCTTGAGACAGGGTTTACTAGGGCTAAGAATGCTGGAAATATTATGATGAAAAATCTAATTGATTTTTGTTTTGGTGCAATTGCATTTTGGGCTGTTGGTTATGCTATTATGTTTGGTGCTGGGAATTTATTTTTTGGTACTGAAGGGTTTTTCTTAAGTAGTGCAAAAAGTGGTTCAGATTTGTGGCAATACGCTTATTGGATGTTTCAAGTTGTATTTGTTGCAACTGCAGCCACTATAGTCAGCGGAGCAGTTGCTGAAAGAATAAAATTTATTGGGTATATTTTGTATTCAATATTTATTAGTGCTATTGTTTATCCTGTTGTTGGTCATTGGATCTGGGGTGGTGGTTGGTTAGCTAAACTATCAACGCCTATGATTGATTTTGCAGGTTCTACTGTGGTTCATAGTGTTGGTGGTTGGTCTGCTTTGGCTGGTGCCATCATATTGGGGCCTAGGATAGGAAAATATATGAATAATGGTATTGTAAAACCTATAAGAGGGCATTCATTAACATTAGCTGCGTTAGGCGTATTTTTATTATGGTTTGGATGGTATGGATTTAATCCGGGTTCTACATTAGCAGGAACTAATTGGAGTATTGCTGCAATTGCAGTCACTACAACTTTAGGAGCTTCTGCTGGGGCAATAGGATCTTTAGTTACTTCCTGGGTTAAATATAAAAAACCAGATGTTAGTTTAACTTTAGGTGGGACTCTTGGAGGATTAGTTGCAATTACTGCCGGTACTGCAAATGTAAGTCCTTTAAGTTCGATAATAATCGGTTTTATAGCTGGGATATTATATGTTTTTTCTGTAAGTTTTTTTGATAGGATAAAAGTAGATGATCCTGTTGGTGCAGTTTCTTGTCATGCTATAAATGGTGTGTGGGGGACTTTAGCAGTGGGCTTATTTGCTCAAAAAGAATTTGGTGGTGTTAATGGTTTATTTTTTGGTGGTGGTATAGCACAGTTAGTAAGTCAATTTATTGGTGTTATAACTGTGTTTGTTTGGACTTTTGTTATTATGTTAATTTTCTTTAAATTAATTGATTTAATAATTGGGTTAAGGGTAAGTAAAGAGGAGGAATTAAAAGGTTTGGACTTGTCTGAGCACAATACAGAAGCATACGCAGACTTTCCAATATCTGCTGCCAACAATTGAGGTAAAAATGAAATATATTATTGCCATTGTAAGACCAGAAAAGCTTCCTGATGTAAAAAAGGCTTTATGGAATGAAAAAGTCTATAGAATGACTGTAACAGATGTCAGGGGTGCTGGTGAACAAAAAGGATATCCAATTGAATTTAGAGGGGTGATTGAAGAAGTAAATTTATTAAGAAAAGTTAAAATTGAAATTGCTGTGAATGATAGTTTTGTTGAAAGTACTGTTAAGGCTATAATAAAAGGCGCTAGGATTGGAAACATAGGTGATGGTAAGATTTTTGTTTTACCTTTGGAAGAATGTATAAGGATAAGAACAGGAGAAAAAGGAATTATGGCTATAGGAGGTGAATCTTTAGAGCTTAGGAAGATTAAGAAAAAATGAAATGGAAATCAAAAATATATTTGAATTAATAAAAAAAGAAAAAATAAGCATGTTGGATTTTAAATTTATAGATTTACCAGGCCTATGGCAACATTTTTCTATACCATCTAATGAATTAAATGAAGATAGTTTTGTAGAAGGATTAGGTTTTGATGGAAGTTCAATAAGAGGATTTCAGGATATCAATGAAAGTGATATGTTGTTGATACCGGATGCTAGCACTGCTTTTATAGATCCTTTTTCTACTAAAACTATGAGTATAATATGCAATGTTAAAGATCCTGTAAATGGTAATTCTTATACAAGAGATCCTAGGCATATTGCACAAAAAGCAGAGGAGTATTTAAAAGAAAATAATATTGCTGATGTAAGTTATTGGGGACCAGAAGCGGAATTTTTTGTTTTGGATAGTGTAAGATTTGGACAAAATGAAAATTCAGGTTTTTATTATGTTGATTCTGAAGAAGGAATTTGGAATTCTGGAAAAGAAAATGTGAATGGCAATGGTAATTTAGGTTATAGGCCTAGACATAAAGAAGGTTATTTTCCAGTTCCACCAAGTGATTCTTTGCAAGAGATTAGAAATGAAATGGTTAATTTATTAATGGAAAGTGGAATTCAAATTGAAGCACATCATCATGAAGTGGCTACTGCTGGTCAATGTGAAATTGATATGAGATTTGGTACTTTAACAAGAATGGCTGATAATCTGATGATTTACAAGTATATAACAAAAAATATGGCAAAAAAATATAATAAGACTGTAACTTTTATGCCCAAACCTTTGTTTAATGATAATGGTTCTGGGATGCATGTTCATCAAAGTTTATGGAAAGGAAATAAAAATCTGTTTTATAATAAAGAAGGTTATGCAAACTTAAGTGAAACTGCTTTGTATTATATTGGCGGGTTATTAAAACATGCCCCTGCTTTATGTGCATTGATAGCACCGACAACTAATTCTTATAAAAGGTTAGTTCCTGGGTTTGAAGCACCTGTTAATCTGGTCTTTAGTAAGAGAAATAGAAGTGCATGTATTAGAATACCGGTTTATTCAAATAAAGAAAAAGCAACAAGAGTAGAGTTTAGGACACCAGATCCTAGTTGTAATCCTTATTTGGCTTTTGCAGCCATATTAATGGCTGGTATAGATGGAATAAAAAATAAAATTAATCCCGGGGAACCATTAGATAAAGATATTTATAAATTAAAAGATGAAGAGAAAATGAAAATAAAATCTGTGCCAAGTTCTTTTGAAGAATCTTTAAATGAACTTGAGAATGATCATAAGTTTTTATTGAATGGTAATGTTTTTACTAATGATTTAATTGAAACATGGATTGATTATAAAAGAAAAAATGAAATATCACAGGTAAGATTAAGACCACATCCTTGGGAATATCATCTTTATTTTGATATTTGATTAATAAATTTAATACTTATATAAAAAATAATTAATTTTTATTTATAGATTCTAATATTTGAGAAGCATGATTTTCAGTATCAACTTTAGTTATTATGTTATGTATCTTACTTTCTGAATTT
>JBBSWZ010000071.1:0-3668 GCA_038046025.1 Nanobdellota archaeon
TAGTTTTATTAGTGTTTGGAATATCATTTGCTTTGCTTAGCTTTAGTGCTCAATTTGGAGATTTAATTACTGGTAATATTGCTGGTGTTAGTGAAAGTGCTCCATTTGCTCTATTCTCTATTTTTATTTTAGTTATTGTATTTTTAATAATATCTTTAATTATTGCTGGAATTTTAGGTTCTGGAGAAGAAGATTAGAGTTTCATACTAACTATTTTAGACATACCATTTTGTTGCATTGTTATACCGTAAATTTGTTCTGCTTCTGAGATCATTGCGTCATTATGCGAAATCATTACATATTGTGATTTTTTTGCATATTCTGCTACTAACTTGGATAATAATTGAGAATTTGTTTTATCTAAAGCTGCATCTACTTCATCTAATAAATAGAAGGAAGCTGGTTCATATTCTTGGATTGCAAATATAAAAGCTAAAGCTGTTAATGTCTTTTCTCCTCCTGATAAGGAATGTATATCTAGAAATTTAGTTCCTGCTAATTTTACTTTTATATTAAGACCTGCTTGTAATGGATTTTCTTTGTCTTCTAATTCAAGATAAGCTTCTCCTTTAGCTGATAATGATAAGAAGATTCTTTTGAAGTTTTCTGATATTTGTTTATATGTTTTCATGAAAATACGCTTCTTCTTCCCTTCAATCTCTACCATCATTATTAGAACATCTTCTTTTTCTTTATTTAAACCTTGAGTTTTATCTACTAATATTTTATATTCTGTTTCTATACCATCATAAACTTCTATAGCACGTAAGTTTACATTTCCAAAGTTTTTTAGTGCCTTTTCAAATTCTGAAACTTCTGATCTTAAATCTTCTAATGAAATATTTCTTCGTAATTTAGTACCTTTAAATTCTTCAAATTCTGATTCCAGAGCTTCTAATTCTGCTGCAACTTTTGCTTTTGTTAAGGAAATTTCATTCATTCTCTTTTCTACTTCTCTGATTTTGAAGTCCTGCTGAGAAATTTTGCTTTCTTGATTTCTAATTTCTTCTGTTAATTTGTTTCTTTTTATGAATAGGTTTTTGTAATCTTCTCTGAATTGTTTTTCTTTCTTTTCGTGGTCTTTTAATGATGGTTTAGAGGATTTTAATTTATGTTCAAGTTGTTTTATTTCTTCTTGGAAGTTTTCTGTTTCTTTTTGATGTTGTTTGACAATTCCTAGGATTTTTTCCTTTTCTGGCAAGTATATGGATGCGATCTGATCTTCTATGTTTTTTATTTCAGTGCTTACTTGAGATGTTGATGAGATTATATTTTGTAATTGAGATTCAAGTTCTTCTAATGAAGAGAGAACTTTTCCTGTTGATGATCTTGCTTGAGATTTTTGTCTTGTAATTCTTAATTTAGTTAGTGATTGTTCCTGTTTTTTTATTTCTTGATCTAATTGTTTTAGTTTTATAGTTGAATCTTTTAATGATTTAGTTAATTCAGAATATGATAATCTTAATTGTGGGATATTTTGTATTTCTGATGATTTTTGTAAGTTGACTAGTTCAGCTTCTAATGAGTATTTTTTAGTTCTTAATTCATTTGATAATTTTTCTTGTTCTAGTCTTTTATTATTTAATTCTTGTATTTTTTTTAGTAATGATTCAATTTCTGATTCTTTTCTAGAAATTTCTGAATCAAGATCATTTTGTTCAAATACTCCTGTTGTTTTTTTTCTTCTAAATCCTCCAATCATAACTCCTGAAGTCTCCATTATATCTCCTTCTAAAGTAGTCATTCTTATCCTTCCAATTCCTACCTTTCTAGCTGTCGATATATCATCTACTATTAGAGTTGATCCGAAAATATAGGAGAAGGCTTTATGATATTTTTTATCATATTTTATTAAATTTATAGCTAGATCTTTGACTCCTGTAAAGTTTTTTAATTGTTCTAGCTCTTTTAATGGAATTCTTTCTTTTATTTTATTTAATGGTAGAAATGTTGCAATTCCTACTTTTTTTTCCTTTAAGAGATCAATACAGCGTTGGGCTGTTGAGTCTGAATCTACAACTAAACTATTTAGTCTTGCTCCTGCAACTACTTCTATAGCTGTTGAGTACTTTGAGTCTACCCTTCCTAAAGAAGCTATTGTTCCATGAACTCCAGTTAATTTAGAGTTTAATATTAAATTGACTGCTTGGTTTCCCAATAATGAATCTGTTATAGCAATTTTTTTAGCTTTTGCTGAGGATAATTCTTGCCTGGATTGGTCTAGTTTTTCTTTATTTGAATCTATTTGTGTTAGAGTTACGTTTAAATTGTTAATCAAGTTGTCTAAGGAGCTTTGAATTTTATCTAGTTCTTGGGATTTCTTTTTTACTTTTGGAGATGATGTTTTTTCTATAAGTTCTTTAGTATGTGTTATCTCCCTGTTTATTCTTTCTTGTTCTAGTGTTATAGTAGGTTTCTGTTCTCTTAAAGAAAATATATTAGTTTGTACTTGTTCTATTTCCGTTTCTAATCTTTCTAAGGATGACAAGTCTTGAATATTGTGTTGTTGTTTGAGGTTTTGAATTTGAGATCTAATCTTTTGTTCTTGCTTTTTTATTGACTGACCTTTGCTCTCTAGGTCTATTTTTCTTTTATTTAGTTCAGTTATTTTGATTTCAATATCTTGCCTGTCATTTTTTAATTGAGAGACTCTTTGATCTATACGTCTTATTTCTTGGGTAAGATTTTCTAATCTAGCTTCATCTTTTAATATGTCTTCTCTAATCTTTTCTATATCCTGTTGTAAATTAACTTGTTCTATCTCTGATTTTTCTTCTATGTTTTTATTTATTTCATCAATTTGATTTTTCTTCTCTTTGATTTTTTCTCTTACTGAAGTTATGTCTTTACCAAAAGAATTAATTTGATCTTGAAGTTTTTTTATTTTATTTTCAGTATCTTCTTTTTTACTTTGTTTTTCTTTAATTTGTAAGTGTAAATATGTTGCTTTGTTTTCTTTAATTTTAGATTCTAGTTCTTTGAATTTTATTGCTTGGTCTCGTTCCTTTCTTAGGTTTTTTATATGTGATTCACGTTCTTTTAAGATTAAATTTGCTTCGCCTAATTTTTGATCTACTTTTTCCAATTCTAATAATGCTTTTTGTTTTTTGTCTTCATATACTGAGATTCCTGCTATATCCTCAATAATTTCTCTTCTTTCCTCTGGTTTCATCTCCATAAAAGAAACTATATCTCCTTGGAGTATTATATTATGACCATTAGGATCTATTCTTGCCTTTGAAAGTAAATCTACTACCTGTTGTCTTGTTCTTTTTTCATCATTTATTTTAAATAATGAATTTCCGGATTGCTTTACAATTCTTGAAATTTTTACTGTGTCTGATGCTATTGGAAATTCTTTGTTTTCATTTGAGAAGTAAATTGCGACTTCTGCTTCTCTTAATGGAGATCCGTGTTTTCCACCGTTGAATATTAAATTTGCTGATTTTTCTGCTCTCATTGATTTTGCTGATGTTTTTCCTAGAACGAAACATAGGCCGTCCATGACATTAGATTTTCCAGATCCATTAGGGCCAATTATACAATTAAATGTGTTTCCAAACTCTAGATCTACTGGTTTTGCAAAAGATTTGAATCCCTTAAAACGTATTTTTTTTATTATTGTCATGAATAAAAATTATAGTTTTTTGTTTATAAAACTTGCTAAC
>JBBSWZ010000072.1:0-1689 GCA_038046025.1 Nanobdellota archaeon
AAAAAAAGACTTAGTAATAAGTCTGTTCTCCGATTGTATCAGAAGGTTCTTCAGTTCTCATTGGAGCTTCTTTTTGGCCAACTTTTCTAAAGGCTATAATTAAACCAAGTATAATCAAAATAACGATTAAGATTACAAAAGCAACCTCTAAACCGCTTTTCAATACACCTAAGCCTCTATCAGGTTCAATAACATTAGCATTCAAATCTAATGTCTTAACTAATTGACCATCACCAAGCACATTCACTCTGAATGATTGCTGTCCAACTGGAGCATTTTCATTTGCTTTTATATAAACAAATGCTTCACCAGCTTGATTAGCATCTACAGATATGAAACTTGGACTAACTCTACTTGTACCCCAAGCATCTTCACCTTCTACATTTATTGTATAAAGTGCTCTTGTATTGCCTAAATTAGCAACCATTACTTTATACACAGATTCAGTGCCTTGAGCTACATCTTGAGTAGTTGCATCTATACTAATTAAAGGTTGACCCATCACACCAGGAGGAGTTACAACACCACTAGGTGCTACACCACTAACTAAAATGTGACTTTTTTTGTTAAGAACTTCATGTCCTCTACTATATTCAACATCAACTTCAACAGTATATTCACCAGGTTGAGCATCTTGAGGTATTAATAATACCAGGTCTCTACTTGAGGAACTAGTTTCTTCATCATCTTCATTTTGCTCAGTATCAGCAGCTAATTCATCAATGTAAGTCCTTGTGCTTATACCTAATTCTGGAACACTTACTCTAACTAAGATATCTTCTTCTTTCTTTTGTCCTAGATTTTCTACTCTTACAACAGCTCTTAAAGCCCTTCCAGGCTCAACAGTGTTACTTGGGTAAAAGATAACATCTAAAACATTTAATTGATGTCTTATTTTATCTATCTTTAGAGTAAATTCTTCCTCTACATCAGTGTCTTTTTTATCAAACACTTCAACATGTAAAGTGAATCTGTCTGATAAACTTCCACCATCTTCTACATCAATGTCATTAGGTATATCCAAATGTAATTTCTTTACATATCTTACACCTGGTTCAACATCGAAGATTCCTGTTGTATCTATTACATCATCAAATTCATAACCACCAATCCATGTTCTAACTCTAGTATCTTCATGTCTTGAACTAGCTACAAATTCAACTTCAACTTCTATTGTTTCTCCTCTTTCAAATCTGACAACATTAGGATCTGTAGCTGACAATTCAACATCATCAACTTCTACTTTAGTGATCATTATGTCATCTGATACAACAGCATCACTTCCCTCTACGTTTAAAGCAATACTTGTACTTACTGGAATATTGTCACCATCAACTGCAGTAACAGTCATTGTCTCTGTTCCATGCCAGTTAGTATCTGGAACTAAAGTTAATATAGAACCAGTCTTAGTAACTTTGATATGATTCAAACCAGTATTACTTACAGTAAAGCTCACTGCTCCATTATTTGCTGTAACATGATCATCTAAATCAATTACATTAGTAGTATCTTCTTTCCAAGTGAAATCACTATGATCAACATGCCAAGCTACAGAAGCAGTTACTAAATTTGCTAATCCCATTAATCCAATTAAAAGTATTAGCATAGTTGTTAACAACTTGTATTTCATTTAATATTCCCCCTATATAGTTGTATAAACATAATTTGTTATTCTCTCGTGGTAACTCC
>JBBSWZ010000073.1:0-1226 GCA_038046025.1 Nanobdellota archaeon
CCTCTTTACAGTTTTCGCATATGTAAATGTTTTCTTTCATTTTAGAGTTAATAAATAAATTAGTTTATTAAATTATGTTTTAATTAATAAAGGGAAGGGTTTTTAAAACTAAACTATAAAAATATAAAAGAGGTTATTGGATGATGGATGTGCATATTAGAGATGAGAAAGGGTTAGAAAGAAAAATAGAACAGTTTAAAGTAAAAGGTGCAAGTGGCTTTCATGTTGTTTCTGATTTTGATAGGACTTTGACAAAAGCTTTTGTTAAGGGTAAAAAAGATTCTTCTGTTATTGCTAAAATTAGAGATGGAAAATATTTGACTGAGGATTATCCTAAGAGAGCTTATGATCTTTTTGATGAGTATCATCCCTTTGAAATGGATCCTGATCTTTCTGCTGAAGAGAGGGATAAGAAAATGATTGAATGGTGGGAAAAACATTTTGATTTATTAATTGAATGCGGGATGAATATGGATGTAGTTAGAGATATAATTGAGAAGGGAAAGATACAAGTTAGGGACGGTATTTTTGAATTTTTTGATGTTTTATCTAAACATAATGTTCCCTTATTGATATTTTCTGCTGGTCCTGGTGATATAATTAAAGAATATTTAAAATCTGTTGGAAAATTATATGGAAATACTCACTTAGTTTCTAATTTATTTAAATTTAATGAAGATGGTGTTGCTGTTGGTTATAATAGACCAGTTATTCATACTTTTAATAAAAATGAAGTTCAAGTTAAAGGGTTACCTTATTCTAGAGAGATAAAAGAAAGAAGAAATGTTTTGTTATTGGGAGATTCTTTAGGTGATTTAGGTATGAGTGAAGGCATTGAACATGATTGTATTATTAGAGTTGGTTTTTTAAATGAAAAAGTGGATGAATTATTTGATAGGTATATGGAGGCTTTTGATGTTGTTTTGTTAAATGATGCTGATTTTAGCTATGTTAATGATTTGGTTAGGAAAATTATATAATTAATAATATTTATATATCTGTTTTATTTATTGTATTTTATGGAAAAAAGAGGACAGGTTACTATTTTTGTAGTTATAGGCTTAATAATTTTGATATTAATAGGGGTTGTATTCTTTATAAAAGGTGTTAGAGATAGAGTTGAGGAAACTGATATTACTGCTAGTAGTGTTGATGAAGTTAGAAGACAAGTTAATTTAGATGTTAAGTTATGTTTTGAGAGTATAGTTGAGAATGGGATATTAGAT
>JBBSWZ010000074.1:0-2703 GCA_038046025.1 Nanobdellota archaeon
AAAAATCAAACAAAAACAATATAAATAGTATAAAGTAGAATTTCTTTATGGAATTAGGCGGTCAAGCTTTAATTGAGGGTGTTTTAGTAAAGAATAAAGATAATATAGCTGTTTCAGTAAGAAAAAAAGATAAAATTAAAACTAAAATAGATCCAACACCTAATTTTTCAAAAAAATTCTCCAAAATACCCTTTTTAAGAGGAATTTTCATATTAATAGAAACATTGTACCTAGGAATTAAATATTTAAATTACTCAACAGAACAACAACTAGACAAAGGAGAAAAAATAACCAGATTTGAAACAATTTTTTCAATCATAATCTCTTTAGCAATTTCCATAGGTTTATTCGTAGTTTTACCTTTATTTTTATCAAAATTCCTAGCAGAGGATAGAATACTATTCAACATATTAGATGGAATATTCAGGATATTAATCTTCCTAAGTTTTCTATTCATAATCTCATTAAGTAAGGACATCAAGAGGATATTTCAATATCATGGAGCAGAGCACAAAGCAATAGCTTGTCATGAAAAAGAGGAAAGGTTAACTGTAAATAATGTAAAAAAATACTCCACTCTGCACCCACGTTGTGGTACTTCATTCATTATTTATGTTTTACTAATATCAATCATTGTTTTTTCATTAGTCTGGTCTGAGAGCTTTTATATAAGGATCTTACAAAGGGTTATTTTAATACCAGTAATAACATCATTAGCATATGAATTGTTAAAAATAGCAGCTAAAAAACCAAGCTTCTTCATAAATAAGATTATAATCTATCCAGGATTACTAATTCAAAAGATCACAACAAAAGAACCAGATAATAAACAAATAGAAGTAGCCATCGCCTCTGTCAATGCTTTAACTAAAGAAAGCTAATAATTATAATTTCTAACTTCCAGATCACTTATAGCCACACATCTCCCATCAATGCACTTCTGAGTATGAGCACAAAGCACATTAATTTCTTTCATATCATAACCATCACACCAGAATTCATGAACCATACTTCCTGCCTTACCTTCTTCTAAACAAAAATCAGACTCAGATCTCTCAACACCAATATTATAAGTTACAGTACCCTTTATTATAGTAGACTCGCCATCAGTATCATGACAATAATATTCACCTCTACTAGCAGCCTGCCCAGTCGGATTTAAATAATCCCCAATAAGAAATAATGCAAAAAGTGCTATAACAATTAGTAATACCTCTTTTTTTACAGCTAATCCCATTACTTTTATAAATAAAAACTACTTTTTATACTTTTCTATTTTAAAAAAATTTATACAATAGCAAGACTATTAAAATCCACATAGAAGTCAACAAATTTATCAAAAAAATTTCTCGAAGGAGGCCACCTACCTGATAGATAGTGTGATAAAAAAAGGACTTATTCCAATATCTCTTGCAACCTGGGATAAAGAATTAATAGTTTTAGCAGCAGAAGAAAAACTTCGTAAGAAATCAGGAGATAATATAGATATCTGGGACTACGTATAATCCATTCCCAAAAAAGAAGTATTAATCTTTCACTAGTGATATGCCTTTTCTATGTTCTAAAATATAATTTTAAATTACAATTTTATAGATAATAAATATTTATATATAAATTAGTTTTACTAATCTCTAAAGAGGTGCAAAACATGATTTCATATGAAGAAACAAAAAAAAATAAAACTTTATTTGAGGCTCTAGATCTTGAAGAACTAGACCACAATTAAATTCTTTCTTTCAAGGCAGCATAAATTAAAGGCAATACAATCGTTGAATCTGCTATAACATCAACAAATTCTCCTTTTTCATCCATTTTACCCCAACTTATACCTTCTTTCAAACTTGCTCCAGAACTGCCGCCAAATTCAGCTTTATCAGTAGTTATCTGAACACCATAACTAGCACTTTTTGGACTAAATTGCATTGCCTGTTGTATATAATTCTTAGGAACCCCTCCTCCTAAATAAAAAACACCATTCTTTTTACTAGTCCAAGCAATATCTATAATCTCTTTTAAATCTTCAAATAGTTTAATCTCAATTTTCTTACCTTTCATCAACCTGCCCCAAATTATCAATCCAATACCAGAATCTTCTAAAGCAGGACAATATATTGGAATTTTATTCAAATATGCTTGTCTTATAATAGAATTCTCATCACTAATTTTACTTCCAATCAGCCATATTAATTCCTTAACAGTTCTAGCTCCAGAAAATATTTCAAAATTCTCATCAAAAAAGTCTTCTAATCCCTCATAGACCTTATTTGGCATTAAACTATTATACATCCTATCCAGTCCTTTCTTATATAATCCAGCATCATCCATATCCTCATAACCTTGAAAATGACTATATCCTAGAGCTTCAACTAGATCATGAGTTAATGAAGCACCAGTACAAACAAATACATCTATTAATTTATTTCTTAAAATATCTGACAATATATTTCTCATTCCGCCAGGAACTAAAGCACCAGCTTGTCCCATAAATACTTTACAATCCTTATCCTTAATCATTTTTTCAAAAATGTCTACTGCTTTTCCAACTTTAGAACCCTGCATAACTCCTGTTTTCTTCATCTCCCTAACTAAATCATCAACTTTCATGCCTTTCTTAATCTCAATATGTTCAACTTTCTTCATAACCTATATACTCTAGAATACAATTTAAAAGTATTTCGCTATTGACTACTTACGGAATATCTA
>JBBSWZ010000074.1:2803-7419 GCA_038046025.1 Nanobdellota archaeon
ACATAACATCAGGAACTTTTATTCCCAACAAATTAAGACCATTTCTTAAAACTTGTTTAACACCTGAGACTATTCCTATTCTAGCATTTCTTACTTCATCTTCAGCCTTCAAAACAGGATTATCCCTATAAAACTCATTAAATTCTTTAACTAAATCAATCAAATAATTAGCAACTAAACTCGGTTTATATTCTTCTTTAGCTTTCAATACTATTTCAGGAAATATACCTAAATTACTGATTAAACTAAAATCTTTCTGATTTAACAAATCAAACTTAAACTCCCTACCTAACTTAACTTTTTTCAGTATAGAATTGCATCTGGCATATCCATATTGTACATATGGCCCTGTATCTCCTTCAAAACTAATGCTTTCCTCAGGATTAAACAAAATATCTCTAGTAGGATCAAATTTCAATAAAAAAAACCTCAAAGCACCTAAACCAATTATTTTAGCTCTTTTCTCTAATTCTTTAGTAGAAATTTCCTTATATCTCTTCTTAATCTCATTCTTAGCTAAATCAACCATTTCCTCGATTAAATCATCAGCATCAACCACCTTCCCTTCCCTTGATTTCATCCTTCCTTCAGGCAAATAAACCATTCCATAACTCAAATGATAGCTTTTATTAGCAGCTTTCATCTTCAGTATCCTAAACAATTCAAATAAAACCTTAAAATGGTAATTCTGCTCATTTCCAACTACATAAATAGAAACCTCTGTTTTAGGAAAATCCTTAAACTTTAATTCTCCTAAATACAAATCTTGTGTTATATACAAGCTAGTTCCATCAGGCCTCAATAAAACTTTATTTCCTAATTCCTCACCCAAATAAATATAAGCAGCTCCATATCTGTCAACATCAAATTTATCCTTCCTTATCCCATCATAAATAATCTTCCTGCCTTGATCAAAATACTTACTTTCACTATATTCCTTATCAAATTTCAAATCAAATTTTTTATAAGTCTCTTTAAATCCATTCAAAGCCCAAGAATTCATCTTTTTCCATACTTCTCTTATTTTCTTATCTCCCTCTTCCCATTTTCTTAAAACCTCTTTACTTTCTTCTTCTAATTTTTTATTTAATTTCTTATTATACAAAACATAATAATCACCAACAAAATGATCACTTTTCTTATTAGGATTTTTATTCTTACCGTAATTCATATAAGCAACCATGGCCTGACTGATATGAATCCCTCTATCATTATTCAAATTCACAACTTTAACTTTATTCCCTAAAAATCTAAACAAATTAGAAATACTCATTCCTAAAACAATATTCCTTACATGACCAAGATGTAAGGGCTTATTTGTATTAGGACCTGGAAACTCAATCAAAATATTCTTTTTCTCATTTCTAGAACCATATTTATCTTTCTTTTTCAATATTTTATTTAAAACTTTTTTAGCTGATTTACTTTTATCAACAAAAAAGTTCAAATATCCACCTTTAGCTTCAGTTCTAAAATTACTACTTTCTATTTTCTCACTTAAGTCTTTAGCGATATCTACAGGATTCCTTTTCAACTTCTTAGCTAATTCAAAACAAGGAAAGGCATAATCACCTAAACTATGATCTTTAGGAATTTCTAATTCAATTTTTTGTATCAGAATTTTTTCTAGTATTTTCTTAATCTCTTTTTCCATAAATAAACTTAAAAAAGAGAACTATTTAAATCTTCACACATGCATCATCAGTTCCATTTACATCTCTCAGACAAGTATACCCAAGACCACACTCAATAAAATTACTTCTGACTTTATTATTTCCACCATAACCTTCATCACAATAATATTCTTTAACAGATATCAATCCTGTATTACATCTATCACTAAACTTCCCTATATCAGAAACAACATGTCCTGCCTCATAAATTTTAATACCATAATCAGAATCAATACAGTATCTTCCAATAACTTCCCCAGTTAACCCTAATTTACCACCTACTAGATAAAGTGCAAAAAGAGCTATAATTATTAGTACAATTACTAATCTATCATCCAATCAGCTCACCCATTATTTAGAGTTTTTACCTACAGGGCTTAAATTATTCCAACAAACATTAAACATACTATCTAAGGCAGTTGCAAAAAAAGGAGTATTTATCCAAATACCAACATCATATGTAGGATGAACTTCTTCATCATCCAAAACCATAAATAATAGCTCCTTGCCATCAATAATACAAAATCTTGCATTAATAGACTTATTATCCCTTATTTCAGCTATTTTTGAAATATCTTTCATAGCCTCTTCATTATCTTTAGTAATCGGAGCAGCAACCCTTATCTTAACTCCTTTTTTGGCCAATTTATCTAATTCAGGCTTCAATGCCTCAACCTTCCTCATTAAACCACCACTAGTTGTCATCAACGTAACACTTTTCTTAGCATTTCTAACCATCAATTCTAAATGCGTATACAAATTATGTCTACCCCTTATTGCACCAGAAAGATCAGAAGGCTCAATAAATTCAATACCTTGTTTATGTAATAAATTCAATTCTTGTAAAACATCAGTACCTCTAAGATCATCTAATCTTTTAGCTTTTTCATCTGCCTCCACTTTAACAAGTTTTTTAACTCTTTCAACAACCTCAACAGGCTCAACAACCATATATTTAATCGGTTTTCCTAATTTCATTACAACAAAGCCTTTTTTCTCTAAACTCTCTAAGACATCATAGGCTCTACTTCTAGGAACATTCCCTATATCACTTAACTCACCTGCAGTTGAAACACCTCGAGAAAGAAGAGCGGTCCAAATTCTGACCTCATAAAGATTCAAACCAAAAAATTGTCTGAGTTTTGCTAAAAAGTCATCTTTAACAATCATTATAGTGACCTCCCAGGTCAAACAACCCCTTTTTTTATTTATTCTATAGTTAAATATAATATAACCACTATATCATGCATCTCTTGTTTTTCTACTAAACAAAGATTATATTTACTATCCTGTAACAATATACTCCTATTTAAAGATTATTATCCTAGAATATTTATATTTCTATTTATTATTTTATTTTCTTTGCCCTTTATACAGCCTCTCTATATCTTTTATTGTATTTACATCATTTAATCCTTTCTCAGCACTTCTTAATCTATTTAATCTTGGAAATCTAAGTGCAAACCCACTAGAATAAGTAGGGCTTTTCTGAATTTCCTCATAACTAACCTCTACAATTACCTTGGCTTTTAACTTAACTTTTCTACCTTTTTCATCAATAATTAAAGGCTTCAATAGTTTAGTTAATTGTTTAAAAGAAACACCTCCCTTGGTTTTTTCTTTAATCCCGGTACCCATCATACCGCATTCTAAAAATTGCTTCTCTTTCCTACAACCTAAAACAAAACTACTTAACATACCAACTCTTTTCCCAGTACCCCATTCAGCTCCAATTATAACTAAATCTAAAGGCTCTAGAGTTGTTTTCAATTTCACCCATCCACTAACTCTCCTGCCAGGCTGATAATTTGCATCCAATTTTTTCACAATCAAACCTTCATTTCCTTGTTTCAAAGATTCATCAAAAAAATTTAAAGCTTCCTTCTCATCATCAGTAACTAATTTTTTAGTCAAAACAATTTTTCTTTTCTCTTCCTTAATAATTTCCTCAATTAATTTTCTTCTTCTCTCTTGCTCTTCATCAATCATATCTTTCCCATTATAACTCAAAATATCAAAAACATTAATCTCAACTGGATATTCCTTAGCTATTCTTTCTATGTTATATTTTCTTTTAATTCTTTGAGAAATTTTTTGAAATGGTAAATATCTATTAGTTTTCTTATCATACCCAACAAACTCAGTATCTATTATACAGCTTTCACATTTAATATTCTTATTAGCTAAGTCCAAAACTTCCTTAAACTGATTAGTAACATTTTCCATACTCCTTGTAAATAATCTAATTTCCTTACCTTTTTTATGGATCTGCACTCTAAACCCATCTAATTTTTGCTCAAACAAAGCAGGTTTTCCAACAGCCTTAAATGCTTCTTTAATATCCTCAACCTTAATAGCTAACATCACTCTTAATGGCCTGCCAACCTCCAATCCAATTTTCCCTAATTTATTCTCCTTAGCTTTTTTAGCAACTTCTCCATAGTCCATCAAAGTATCAAAAGCTCTTTCAACTTCCTTAACATCTCTCTCATATGCTTTTCCAATACCATCTCTCAAAACGCCTTCAGCAACACCAACTCTCAAATCCTCCAAAACAGTTCTAACAATATACTTGGCTTCTTCAGGATTTGCACTAGTTAATAATTCAGCAACTAAATCTATTTTCCTAGAAACAGTTCCTTTACCCTCTAAGCTCGCAAGTTTACTAATATTCTCAAAAACTTTTTTAACACTTAATTTCTCCTTACTAAACAAAGTTCTCTGTTTCTTTTTCTTAATCAATTCTTCAACCACTATACCTAAATCACCTTTTTTTTTCCATTCTTTTTCCACTTCATTAGCATCAACACCAGTAACCTTACTAATAACTTTCAATATCAATCTAGAACTCATGCCAATTTTTCTTTCATCATATTGAGGAAAAACTCTTCCTTCCAATAAATAAATAACTCTATCTAAATCTTCTTTTCCAGATTTTTTAAT
>JBBSWZ010000074.1:7519-9786 GCA_038046025.1 Nanobdellota archaeon
TATATAAAGAATTTTCCATACAAAACACAGCCATAGCCGCAGCATTTATATCATTAAAGGCAGTTGATTTAAAACTCGCAACCTGCATAGTCTCAGTTTTTGATAAAAATGCAATAGAAAAAGCATTGAAACTACCTACATTTCTACATCCAGTTATTATTATGACTGTAGGATACCAATGGGATAAGTATAAAACAACTAAAAGGCATCCATCAGAATACCTAACTTACTTTGAAGAATTTAGCTATGCAGCAAAAAGAAGAAATGATTCCACAGCATTCCCACTAGAAAGAAAATTCAAAGAGATATCAGACAGAATAAAAAGACGCGCAAAAGATTTTAAGAAAAAATAATTCTTCAATTTAAAAAAATATGCCGGTACTCAAAAAGAGCACCAGCAAGATAAAGCAACGAAGGGCAATTTCTTAGGGGGTTTGCCCTTGTAAAAATAAATTACCTCCCTGGTAATACCATATCAATCCCAAGCTCATCACCGAAGCCTTTTAGAGCCCCAGCTTTGGATCTTTTTCCTGAACTTCTACCTAGAATATATGGGCTACTTACACCAGTTATAATTGTCATAACTCTTAGCTTACCATTCAAACTTGGATCAATTCTAGCACCCCAGATTACATTAGAATCAGGATCTAGTGCTTCAGTAACCATTTCACCTACCTTACTAACTTCATCCAAAGTTAAGTCCTCTCCACCGCTGATATGGATCAATGCACCATTAGCTCCTTCATAATTCACATCTAATAATGGATTAGTCAAAGCTCTTTTCACAGCCTCATCAACCCTTGCTTCACTATCAGCCTCACCAATACCTATCACTGAAACATCCCCATTAGCCATTATTGCCTTTACATCTGCATAGTCTAAATTAACTAAGCTAGGCACAGCAATAATCTCAACAATACCCTTAATCATAGTACTAATTAATTCATTAGCTACTGCAAATGCTTGTTGTATAGGCAAGTTACCAGCTATATTCACTAGTCTATTATTATCTATAACAATAACAGTATCACAACTTTCCCTTAACTGTTGCAGACCAAATTCTGCCTTATCAACTCTTGCTCTTTCAATATCAAATGGCATAGTTACAGTTCCTATAACTATTGATCCACTTTCCTTTGCTAGTTCTGCCACTAAAGGAGCAGCACCAGTACCAGTTCCTCCACCTTCACCAGCACATACAAAAGTCATGTCAGCATATTTTAATAACGCCCTTAGATCATGCATATTTTCTCTTGCAGCTTCTCTCCCTTTCTCAGGGAATCCACCACAACCAAGTCCTCTTGTTAATTCCTTACCTATCAAAATTTTATGATCTGCAGAAATTATATCTAAGTGTTGTTTGTCAGTATTTACTCCAATTATTTCAGCACCATCAACACCTTTTTTGTGAAGCCAGTTTATCATATTAGAACCAGCACCACCTACACCTATTACTTTAATATTAGCCTTACCTACTTTTAATTCAGGCCCCATTTCTCTTTGTTGTTCAAGAGCGTCTCTAATTAAACCCTCCATGTTCTTGCCCCCTTTTGGTTTTTTTTCATTTATATACTCCATTACAATAATATTTATAATGTAGTTTTTATTATAATATTTTTAGAATTAGTTTTGAATATGAAGCTTAATGATTCATGACTTAATCTTCAGAAACAGTTCACACTAATACGCTAAGAACTTCGCCAAAAGTTCATATTTATATTTTGATTTTAATCGCCAAATTAAAATCATTAATATCTCTTTTTTATTAAATTACTTTTCAGTTAAATCAAATTAATATTTAAACATTATTTAACTTTAAAATATATTTTAAACTATATAAGTACATATTACTTTGATAGTAGAAGGCTTGTACCAATGAAAAAACAAAGTTTCACTGCTGGAGATTTAATTGAAGTAACTACTACCAATGAAAAAATAAAAGGCACTTTTTTACCTTCTAAAACATCTAAAATTTTATCATTAAAATTGGATTCTGGGTATAATCTTTCTATAAAAAATTCTGAAATAAAATCTATAAAGTTACTAGAAAAACATAAGCCTATTGTAAGCAAATTACAACAAACTAAAACAAAGAAAGGTTTACCAACTATAAGTATCCTGCATACAGGAGGAACCATCAGCAGTCGTGTGGACTATAAAACAGGAGCAGTTTCAGCTCAATTTTCTCCAGAAGATCTAATAAAAAAATTTCCTGATTTACAAAAATATGGAAATATCAGATCAAGATTAATATCAAACTTATTATC
>JBBSWZ010000075.1:0-36491 GCA_038046025.1 Nanobdellota archaeon
ATTATGAATTGGTTTATGATGATAGTGACAAAGTGCCTTTGGCTTTTGTAAATGGTATGTTGATTGGTCCTATGAGAATATGGAAGATTAATTATCCTCTAAATTTTAAGTTAAATGAAACTGAATATGAATATTATACTAGATTTGATTATCCTGATCCTAGATTACAGTTGCCTTAGATTAATTTATTCTCTTTTAATTTATTAAAAATTGTCTTTGCTACAAATTCATTTCCAAATTTACTATAGTGTCCTCCATATTCTGTGTTGTC
Source organism: Nanobdellota archaeon (assembly GCA_038046025.1). Classification (GTDB taxonomy): domain Archaea; phylum Nanobdellota; class Nanobdellia; order SCGC-AAA011-G17; family JACPIM01; genus JACPIM01. Next base: position 272 of record JBBSWZ010000075.1, read on the forward strand.
TGAGTATAATCTATCTAAATCTTTAACATTCAGTAATTCTTCTGTTAAGTCAATTATTATGAGATCATCTTTTAATGCTTGTTTAATATCTTGGTAGAAATGTTTATGCTTTTTTATATATGAAACATCATCTTTTTGAGGTAAAAATGTGAATACTGGAATGAATTTCTGTTCTTTTGAATAATTTATGAAATCTCTTATAATAGCTATTAATAAATTTGTGATTTCTTTTTGTTTGTAGAGTTTTAAGCGCCATGCTTTGTTTATCCTCATTATCTTTTGCATTGCTTTTGCTTTATTTTTTTCAGATAGATTCCAGTAAATTAAAGGGATATTCCTTGTTGGATTTTTTAAGATTGAGATTAAATAAGGAAATTGGATAAGTTCTTTTCTAAATTTAAATTTGTAGAAAAAATCTTCTTTTATTATTTCATCAATATATTTTTTATAATTATTATATTTATCTTCTGAGTCTATTGGTGTTTTTATCAATCTTAATTTGTTATTTTCTAATTTAAATCTTGGTTTAAATGCAAATGTGTTTCCATATTCATAGAAATGCTTCCATGTGCTCATTATTCTGCTTACTGTATCTGGCACTACTCCTAATAACACTATTTTAGTTTTATTTTTTGGATATTCTTTTTTTAATCTTAATAATGCTTGGTCTATTCCATGATTACCTACACCAAAATTAGGCACATTAGATTTAGTTAATTTTGATAAGTAATAAGGCCATGTTTCATTATCGTTTACTTGTCTGCTGAAAGTGAAAGAGTCTCCATAGCAAGAGATAATTGATTTTTTGTTTTCAAAGTTTGGATTTGTTCTTGCTCCATTTTTATTAATAGTCCATTTAGTTTTACCAAATTTACCTTTTTCCTCATGCTCAGTGTTTGGTTTTCTGATCCAACCTAATTCTGGATCAAAACCATGTGGCATGAACTTTTTTATACCTTCTGGATCTAATTTTGGTAGTAGATCTTTATTTTTGGTTATTAACCATTGAAATTTATTCCTTAAATGGTCTATTAGTAATTTTGATATTATTTCTAAGAATAGTAAAATAGATGCGTAGATTAGTAAGCCAGTGAGGTTAAATTTTAGATAGGATAGTATAGCTATTGCTATAATAATTAATGAAACTATTACAGATTTGTAGTTGTATATCATTACGCATTTGGGTTATAGAACCTATTTAAATTATTTTCTTTTAGCCATTTAGTTGCTTTTTCATAGTCTTCGTTAGTGTCAAATTCCATCCAACCATTACTTATTATTATTGGATTTACTTCGTGATTTTTGTTTATTAATGATTGAATCATGTCTGTCATGTAAGCTTTTTTGAATGATTTAGAGTTTAACCATGGTACATCTTTGTCCCAGAATTTTTCTTTATTTTCATTATATACTTTTTTTAAGGCTTTAACTCCTTTTTTTGAGAATTTTATTAAGCCAACATATCTTGTTCTTGCTTTTTCTAATTTGCAGTCTGGTGTGCCTAATTCAACAACTTTATCATCTTGTATTATGAAACTTTCAACATCTTCTTCAGGATTGTCTAATCTAGCTTGCCAATATGGCCAATAAGAATTATCTGTAGTTACACCAATATCTACATCTGAATCCAGAATTTGTTGAATAATCCTCTTTTCATATAAAATATCTGCATAACAAACTAAAACTTCATCATTTAATTCTTGCTCTGCGCAGAACAAAGAAGCAACCATATTTGTGTTTCCAAAATCTGGATTGTTGTAGTATTTTACTTTTTTTATGTTTACTTTATCTGGCATGTAGCCTGTTATTATTGAAATATCTGTTATACCACAAGATCTTAGTGTTTCAACTTGTCTTTGAATTAATGATTTACCTGCAAAATTTAACATTCCTTTTGGTAGATTTTTTGTGTATTTATCTAATCTTGTACCCATTCCCGCTGCTAATATTATTGCTTTCATTTTTTCCAAAATAATTCTTTGTTTATGAACGCTTTAACTAATTTTTCATCTAATTCTTTGTCTGAGTTATCTCTTTCTGGATGCCATAATATTCCTGCTATTGGATAATCTGGATGGTAAATTCCTTCAATAATTTTATCATCTGAGATTGCAAAATGTTTTAGTTTTGATGATAATTCTTTTTCTGTAAAACCTTGACTATGAAATGAATTTACAGTTGTTTTATTTTTTCCTAAGAATTTTGAAGATTCTTTATCTGTTATTTTAATTTTATGTGTTACTGCAATATGATTAGTATTTAATTCTTCCTTTAAATTTTGGATTAAACTTCCCCTAAAGTAAACATTTAGAAATTGAGTTCCTCTACATTCTGTAAAGACTGGTAATTTTTTTTGGATTGCTAAATCTAGTAATTTTTTTTCTGTATTATCTCTATTATCTGAATGATCTGATTTATATTTTGGTTCTTGATTGTATAATTTTGGATTTACGTTATTTCCTCCTGATAATATTATTCCGTGAATTGGTAATTCGAAGTATTTTTCAAAGTTTTTTGTGTTGTTAGAAACTGGGATTAGCTTAATTCCATATTTTTCATAGTATCCAACATAATCCTGCTCTAGAGCATCTCTATTTGCTCCTTTTTCTGCAGGTACATCTCTTTGTGAAATTAGGACGAACATGTTATACTCCTTTAAGATTAGTTATCTTATTCCCTTCACAATCTAACACTATGGATGATGAATTTTTAATATTATCGTATAAATTGCCACATCCAATTGCTGCTGGCAATCCAAATTCAGCACATCTTATAGACATATGTGAAGCTACTCCTCCATATTTAGTTATTAAACCAGCGGGATTTTTTGTGAATATCCAATCATATCCTGGGTCTCCATTCTCTAATAAAACAATCTTTCCCTTTAGGTCTGGTATTTCTTCTTTTTTTATTTTATTTAGATCAACTAGATCAGCGTAAATTTTTTTATTGGTTATAAAATTGGGCTTTGCTGTGAATTCAGATACTACATCAATATCTTTTTCTGAAAGTATTACTGGTGGTAAGATTAGTTTTCTATTTATTTCCCTTTCTTTTTTTCTAGTTTCAATTAATTTTAAAAAAGACTTTTGTATTTCTTCTAAATTTTCTACATCTATTAGTCTAAATAGATTTTCCAAAGCTAAAAAAGCCAAATCCTTTCTGGATAAGCTAATTTTTTCCCCCGCCTTTGCTATTAATTCTAAGGCTTCACTTAAATTCCTAGAAAATTCAAATTTAGATAGCTCTCTTGCTTCTAAAGATTTTTTTATAAATTCGAATAATAATTCTGAGTTAATATTTAAGTTGTGTGAATTTAATTCTGATGAAATTTTATTGTGTATCTCTTGTGGTATTTTGAATGATGGTTCTTTATATTGTGATGATTTAAGATTAGAAAATAGGCTTGGATTAGAATCATATCTTAAGTTTGTGATATCATAAGTTCCTGGTCTTAGATGTCCATAGTTTTTTAAGAATTTTTCTTTTGTTAATTTTTTTTGTGTTAGTTTGTGAAAATCCTTAGTTAGCTGTTTTGCAATTGTATTTATAGAGTTTAAGAAAGAGTCATAAAATTGTTGATCTATCAAATTCCTATTTAATAGACTTTTTAATATTATTTTGCTTATAAAAGCTAATCTGGCTATTCTAGAAAAGTGCAATGTTCCTTCCTTACAGCTTTCAAGAAGCCTTTTAGCTTGCTGTATTAGTTCTTGAGGAGTTAAATCTGATTTAAGCTCTATCTCTTTTACTTGTTCTCTTACAGATCTCATAGATTTTATCGAAGATAGATCTTTTTCTATTAAATCTTTATTTAGAAGGTTATTAGTTAATTTAATTAGTTCTTCTCTTAGTTCTTTTATTTCATTATAACTAAAATGGTTTTTTAGTTCTTTTATTCTTTCATCGAAAGTCAGATCATAACATGTATAAAGAATATCAAATTCTACTTTGTCCTGTAATTCTGGATTGTTTTTTAATTTTTTTAAGTAGAAATTTACTAGTTTTTCTGATAGCGAATCTGATAGCGAATCTGGAATGAATGAATTAAAGTCATTTCTAACATTAATATATGGTTTGTTTCCAAATAGAACAAGAAGTTTGGCTGGTGAAACTTTTCTGTAGCCCTGATATGATCTTGCTTCATGCCATATCGAATCTGTAATTATAAATGAATATAAAGAATAGGCTAAGTGATTTGGGCTGTCTCCTATAATTTCAGCTGGATTCCAGTCTGGCATATCTGCAAAATGATTTTCATAACCAAAAAGATGATCTGGTTTACTAGATAAAGTGTGGAAGTTTTGTTTTAATTGATCTATTTTGTTTTTTACTTCTTCATCTAAACGAATATCTTTTTCTAAATTTACTGTAACTGGTCTTACTTGGAATATGATTATTTCTTTATTATCATTAATTGCAAATTCTATGTCCAGTGTTAAATCTGGTATTAGGGATTCAATTTCATTTACTGATGTGATTAATTTTTTGAATAATTCCGGAATATTTTTTGGATCAGCAAATTTAGAAATCTTAATTGTTTTGTTTTCTTGACCTTTTGTTACTGTATCTGTTGAAGTTGTTTTATTATCATAATTTATTACATAATAAGGAGCATTATTTTCTAAGGATCTTGTGAAAAGAACTCCACTCATAATAATGTTTTCTGTTTGTTTTTGAATTAATATTTGATCTTTTGAATTTCTTGATTTTTTATTTGAATATGATTCAATAACTTTTATTATTGCGTTTTCTATTTCTCTTTTATTTTCAGATGAGATGTTTAATTCAGAATGAAAATATCCGGCCATTGAAGATTTTGTTGTGTCCTCCGTAATTGCTGAACTTCTAACTACAACCTTAGATGGGTTAAATGTATTTTGTACATTTTCTAGGATTCTTCCTTTGTTATTTTTCCAATCTAAAACTGTAAATGAATAAATTTCTTCTATTTTTGAATTTTTTAGTAGAGGTTTAAGATTTTTTAGAGTTTCAGCTTTAGTTGAGATTATTGATTGTTTAATCTCTGATTTTTTGAAGTTTCTTAGTTTGAAAAAATTTGTAAATTCACCTAAATTTTGGAACTTTCCTTTATATTTATCAAGTAGGGTTGTTATTAGGTTTAAATCTGAAAATTGGTCATAGTTAGGATGTTTTATTATTTTTCCATTGATTGAGTTTAAGTAATCTGATTCTGGGAAATAATTGTAGTCTTCACTCCTAACCAAGATTATTTCTGAATTTGGAAACTCTTTGTGTATTTTTTTTAGATTTTCTGTAGAATCTCTGCTTTCTTGTAAAATAACTCTATCAACACATTTTAAATTTTCAATTACTGCTTTTCTTTCATCTGGAGTTATGATAGATTCATCTGTTAAAATGCTACAGACATGAAAATCGGCTTGATTTTGGGCAAATTTTAAAGCTCTTAAATGTCCAAAATGGAAAAAATCTGTAGCTATTGTAGAATATGCTATTTTCCTAATTTTACTAGCTTCTACCATACCCAATCACAAATATTTGCTAAGATAATCTATTTATAAATCTTTATATATAGCTGAATTTTGCTATTCTTATGGCTAAAAAATTGAGCAATGAGTTAAAAGTAATATTGGCTAGTGCTAGTATTGCTTTTTTTGGATCTATAGTTAATAGGGTTTTTAATTATGTTTTAAGGATTTTAATAGCGAGGGGTTTGAGTGTTGAAGATTATGGATTATTTACTATTGCTATTATGGTAATGAGATTTACTATTGCTATATCTTTATTAGGTTTAGGAGAAGGGTTAGTTAGATATGTTTCATATTACAGAGGTTTAAAAGATGAAAGTAAGATTAAAGGAACAATATTTAGTTCATTTGGAATATCATTTTTATTTAGTTTAGTTATAACTATAATATTATTTTTTAGTGCTGAGTTTATAGCTGTAAATTGGTTTAATAGTCAAGAATTAATTCCTTTATTGAAAATATTTGTTTGGGCAATACCTATTGGTGTTATTGGTTCAAATTTAACAAGTTTGAATTTAGCTTTTGAAAAAATAAAATATAATTTCTGGTTAGTTGATTTTGGATCTCAAAGTTTAAGAGTTTTAACAATTGGTTTAGTTATTTTACTTGGATTAGGTATTATTGGAGTTGGTTTTGCTTATTTGATTAGTTTTTGGTTTATAATTATAGTTATGTATTTAGTTGCAGAATCAAAAGTATTTCCTATCTTGAGGAGTAAAGTTAAATCAGAATATAATTTGAAAGAATTGTTTAGTTATTCTTGGCCTTTAATTTTTGTTGGTGTCTTAGGGTATGTTATGGGATGGACTGATACTTTTATGATTGCTAATTTAACTAATATAACAAATGTTGGTTTGTATAATGCTGCTTTGCCTTTGGCTAATTTGCTGACATTATTACCTTTAATGTTTAGTCCTTTATTTTTACCTTTGATAACCAAGAATTATGCTAAAAAGAAAATGGAATTAGTAAGTAGCTTAACTAAGAATGTTGGAAAATGGAGTTATATGGTTAACTTTCCTGTTTTACTTTTAATGTTATTATTTCCTGGATTATTTATAAATATTTTATTTGGTGTTGATTATTTAAGTGCAACTAATGCTTTGATTTATCTGGCTATTGGGTTTTTCTTTTTTTCTTTGAGTTATCCTTCAATGCACTTATTAGGTATGATTAAGAAAACTAAATTGAGTTTGATAAATTTATTAATTGTTATCCCAATTAATGTTATATTAAATTATTATTTAATTATTGATTATGGTATAACTGGAGTTGCGATTGCTACTGCTATTTCATATATAATTTATAGTTTATTATTTATTTTAGAAGGATATTATTATTTGAAATTAGTTCCTATTTCATTTAGATTTTGGAAGGCTACTTTAGCTGGTTTGATATCTTTAGGTATGATATTATTTATAAGAAATTTAATTGAGGTTAATTTAGGATTTGCTATTTTGTTGGGAATTATGTTTTCTATAATTTATTTAGGTCTTTTATTCTTGTTTAAAGCTTTTGATGAGTATGATAAGATGTTAGTTGGATTTTTGAGAACAAAGTTTTTAAAGAGATAATTTTTTAGATAAATTTATTAAACTATTAAAAAATATTAAATAAGATGTATGAACTATATCCAGCAAACAGGAGAGTTGAAAGGAAATTAGATAATTTAATTAAAACAAGAAAAGACATTATAGAGAAATTAAAAAGATTAAAAGAAGATCCTAGAAAGAATGTTGTGGCACATAAATTACATGGGCGTTTGGCTGGGAAATGGTCTTGTTGGTTAGGTTCAAATCTAAGAATAATATATATTATCAATGATTCTGAGAAAAAGATTGAAATTGAAGCTGTCGGAACACATAAAATCTATTGAATATTTAATTTTTTAAATTTTATTCCTTTTTTACGATTTTCTTCACTTTCTCTAATTTGATCCATTATTTCTCTATCCTGTAAAATCTCTATAGTTTCCTTCATTCCTTCATATTCTTTTCTTGATATCAAGATGGTTTCTTGTCCCATTTTAATCTTTTTTATATACCATTTATATTAACTATTTATAGTATAGTAAACTATTTAAATATTATCTTTTTAAAATTTATTTAATGGTTACTGTTAAAGAATTGTGGGAGACTACTTTACACCCAGATGAGGATCAAGCTTATTTGAGTTTTAAGATTTTAAGATTTTTTGGGATATATATTGCTAGAATTTTAATTCCTTTTCCTATAACACCAACGCAAGTTACATTACTTGGACTATTAATTGGGTTAATTGGTGTTCCTTTTTTATGGTTTGGTAATTATTGGTATTCTTTAATTGGTATAGGAGCTTATCACTTTCATTGGATTATTGATGCTACTGATGGGGTTATAGCTAGATATAAGAAACAAGGTTCTATATCGGGTGGTTTTGTTGATTCAATGGCTCACAGAATTATACAGCCTTTAGTATTACTTGGAATGGGTATTGGTGGTTATATGGCTTTTACAGAGGGAATTGATGTGTTTGGTTATTTTACTTTTCAAAGAATGTGGTTTTTATGGGCTGGTATGTCTGCTTCAATCTTTTTTTTAATGCATTATTTAGTTGATATGAAAAAATATGAAGTTATTTTAATGGAATCTAAATTTTCAGATAAGAAAACTTTAGATTTGTTAAGAGGAGGATTAAGTGATTATATTGCTAGAAAAGGTATTAAAGCTAAATTATTTAATTTTTTAAGGATAAACCCATTTATGATTATATTTTTTGCTGCTATATTCAATTTTTTACATTGGTTAGTTGTTTTTTATGGTGTAGTTTACCCATTATTATTTATAAAGGCAATGTATTCTAAGTATTTATATTTTAGAAGCCTGCGATAGATAAGCTTATATATTTCTAGTAAAAGTAGAAACTTGATTTAACATGAAGGTGAATTTTGTTGATATTACAAGACAAACTGAATCTATTAGGGAAGAAATAGACAGAGCTATAGCTAAAGTGATAGATAGTTCTGGTTTTATTTTAGGTGAGGATGTTGAGTTATTTGAGAAAGAATTTGCTTCGTATTGTGGAGTTAAATATGCTTGTGGTGTTGATAATGGCACTAGTGCTTTAGAATTAATTTTAAGAGCTTTAGGTATTAAAGAAGGTGATGAAGTAATAACTCAAGCTAACACTTTTATTGCTACTTCAACTAGTATTGTTTCTGCTGGTGCTAAGCCTGTTTTAGTTGATATTAACCCTGAAGGTTATCATTTAGATGTTAATAAAATTGAAGAAAAAATTACTAATAAAACTAAGGCTATAATGCCTGTCCATTTGTATGGAAATCCGTTTGATTTTGATGCTATTAAAGAAATTGCTGAAAAATATAACTTGAAGATTGTGGAAGATGCGTGTCAAAGCCATGGTGCTAAATATAAAGGTAAAAGAGTCGGAAGTTTTGGTGATGCTGCAGCTTTTTCATTTTATCCCGGAAAAAATTTAGGTGCTTTTGGTGATGCTGGTATGGTTGTTTCTAATGACGAGAAATTGATTAATGATATTAAAATGATGAGAAATTACGGGCAATCTAAGAAATATCATCATGATTTTTTACCTTTGAATAGAAGATTAGATGCTTTGCAAGCTGCTGTATTAAGGGTTAAGCTAAAACATTTAGATAAATGGAATAAGATGAGGAGGAATAATGCTAAATTGTATGGTGAATTGTTGAGTAATAATGTTAAAGTTCCTAAAATTTCTAGTAATAATGAATCTGTTTATCATTTATATGTTGTTCAAACTAAAAAAAGAGATGAATTACTTAAGTTTTTTGAAAAAAATGGGATCAGTGCTGGAATACATTATCCTGTTCCAATACATTTGCAAAAACATTTTGATTATTTAGGTTTTAAAGAAGGTGAACATCCTAATACTGAGGAAGTTTCTAAGAGAATAATTTCTTTGCCTATGTTTCCTGAATTAAAAAAAGAAGAAATTGAATTTGTATGTGAAAAAGTTAAAGAATTTGTTAGTAAGTGAATTATTTTTTTCTCTAGAATAAAAGTTACTTGATGGCTTGCGTCTTTTTAAACATCGTTATTTGACTATTTATTTTACTATTGTTAAGGAATGTACAAAAGTTTATATATCGCTCTTTATTAGGAATAATAATCATACAAGGGGTAAATTTAAATGGATAATAAAAGGTGGTACTTCATTTTTAGTGGTTTAGTTTTTTTAATGGTTTTATATACCTTCTTCGTTATAAGTGAAGAATTATCTTCAGATGGTTGGACTATAAATGTAAGTTCAGGTACAATAAATGTAACGAGTGCTGATATAAGTGCTCCATTTGAGAACGGTTCAAGTATATTGGCGAGTGAGATAACATTAAATATTACTTTTGTCGATGGAAATGGTTCATCAAACCAGACATGGTACTTATATAATTCTAGTGATGGTAACCTTGCTGCTGCAATTGTATTAAATATATCAGCTGAAGCAGCTAATGAAACTGATCTTGGAACTTTTGATTTGGCTAATGGTACTATAGATCTTAATAGTACAATTGCTGCAGATAGTGCTACTGTTAAAACTTATTATATACAAACAAATTTAACAAATACAACTATATTAGAGACTGGTTATAATATTGATAGCAATTTTGTACAGATATTGGCTTTAAAGATATATCCAAACGCTCTAGTTGGAGAGCCATTTAATAATGGAACTGTTAATGTGAATGGATATTCTGCTAAGGGTGGTACTGATAGACTGAATAATATAACAGAACAGGCTAATTTAAGTTCTACTGTTTTGTTTAATGCGAGTGTAGCTGCAGGAAACACTACAACTAATGTTACATGGTATGTTATCAATGGCTCTACTGAAATTATTTTAGGTTCTCTACATGAAATAGGTAATACTACGTTAGAATTTGATACGGGCAATGGAACTTTGAGTGATGGTACTTATAATCTAACTCTTAGTTATACTAATGCTACTATTGGAGATGGTGTAGTATACGATGCTGCAAATTCATTCAATACAACTGTTTTAAATTTAAATATAGACAATACTGCTCCTAGCTTAGTTGTAGAACTACCAGTCAATAACTCTAACCTTACTACCACTGTAATTGATCTTAATTTTACAGCAAGTGATGCTGCCACCACATTAGGATCCTGTTGGTATAATCTAAATTTTGCTTCATCTAATACTACTGTTGCTGATTGTTCAAATATAACCTTTACCGCTCTAGATGGTAGAAATAATATTACCCTTTATGCAAATGATTCAGTTGATAATCTTAATACATCATTATTTATAGAGTTTAGTGTTGATCTTACGCATCCTAGTGCAACAGTTACACTTAGTGATTCTGATGGTATAATTTATACTAGATCAACTCAGAAAGTTAAATGTGACTTTGATGAGGGTAGTGGCGGTACTGGATTAGACAACCCCACTAGGAAATTGCAGTATCAAAAACCAAACGGGGATATTTTATCCTTTGAGGATGAAGATGCAGCACAAGAGCAGACCTTTAAAGAAATTGATACTGCTACTACTGGTGATTATACTGTAAGGTGTTCTGTGAGTGATGTTGCAGGATTGACAACTACAGCAGAGAAAACATTTAGAGTACATACAAGAGGTGGACCGTCATCAGCAACTAGTGGTGGAGGTGGAGGAACTGCAGTTGAAGGTGTTGAAGGAGGGGAAGATACTGGAGAAGCAGCTCCGAGTGAACCTAGTGAATCTGGTGCTCCTACAACAGGAATAGGTGGTCCGACTCCTAGTGTATCGGCTCCGGGTGGTGCTGGTGGTACAGTAGCTATAGTAATAATTGTAATAGTAATTGCAGCTGGTGTGATATATTTCTTAGTTAAAGGAAAGCCTGGGAAGAAGGGACAGATAAAGTTTAGCAGGTCTGAATTATTGCCTAAAAGAATGTAGAAGGAGATAAATTTGAGTTCCACCTCTTTTATCTCTTCTTTTTTAAATTTGGTTTGTTGGATTTGTATTTTTATATACTATTTACAAAAAGATTTAAATATCTCCTCTTTTGCTAATGATGAAAATGGTAAACGAGATATCAAATAAATCAATTGTAAATAAATATGTTAAGTTAGGTAATAATGTAGAAATTGGACCTTTTTGTGTAATTGAAGGTAGTGAAAAAAATCCTGTTGAAATTGGAAATAACGTTGTGATTGGGAGTCATTGTTGTATTTCTCTTGGGGTTAAATTAAATGATAATGTAATGATTGCAAATTATGTCAACCTGGGAAGTTTTATTGAGGTCGGCAAAGGCAGTAAGATATGGCATTATTGTAATATTTATGGTACTGAGGACAAACCAACAACAATAGGGGAGAATACTCAAATTGGTGGCTATTCAACTATAAAATATGCTTGCCATATAGGAAATAATTGTAGATTCCAAAGCCATATATTTGTTGCAGAATATGTTGATATGGAAGATTATGTTTTTGTAGGTCCTGGTGTTAGTTTTGCTGTTGATAAATATCCTAGTGCACAAGTAGCTTTAGGAAGAAATTGGAAATTAGATGCTATATTGGTTAAAAAAAATGTTGTGATTGGTTCCGAAGCAATTATTAATCCTGGAGTAACGCTGGGTGTTGGGAGTATTATAGGAACTGGGGCAGTTGTAACTAAAGATACTCAAGATTATGGAGTTTATGTTGGAGTTCCTGCTAAGAAAGTTGGAATGAGAAGTGACAAAAAATATAAAGATGGTTTTGGGATGTCTGCATAAGAACCAGAGGTTATTGATCCTACTAGATAATCTATTTTAATCTAACAAAGAAGCTGCATCTTTGTCTACTAATATTATTGTGTTTGGATGATCTTTTAATGCTGAAGCTGGAAATTTCTCTGTTTTAGATTCATTCATAAGTTTTCTTATATTTTCTGCTTTTTCTTTTCCATTAGCTAATAAAATTATTTTTTTTGATTTTAATATTGTAGATATACCCATTGTTATTGCTTGAACTGGTACATTGTTTATATCTTCAAAAAATTTTGCATTATCTTTTCTAGTTTGTTTTGTTAAGTTTACTATTCTTGTTCTTGAATTAAATTTTGAACCTGATTCATTGAAACCTATGTGACCATTTCTTCCAATTCCTAAGATTTGTAAATCTATACCTCCAGATTTTTTTATTTTTGCTTCATATTCTTCACAAAATTTTTCTGGATCAAAAGCTGTTCCGTCAGGAATATTTACATTTTCTTTTTTTATGTTAATATGATTGAATAGTTTATCCCACATATAATAATTATAACTTTGTCCATGTGAATCTGGTAATCCTAGGTATTCGTCTAAGTTAAATGTTATAATTTGAGAGAAATCTAATCCGTTTTTATGTGCTTTAATTAATTCTTTGTATAAACCTAATGGTGTATCACCTGTTGCAAAGCCTATTACTGAATTTGGCTTTGATTTTATTTGCTCTATTACTATTTTTGCTGCTTCTTTACTTAATTCCTTATAATTATCTTTTATTATTAGTTGCATTTTATTGTCTATCTTTTTTTAAGGTTTCTATGACAGATGAATCAGCTAGTGTTGTTATATTTCCTATTTCTTCTCCTGATGCAATTGCCTTTAAAATTCTTCTCATTATTTTTCCAGATCTTGTTTTTGGTAATGAATCAGCGAATTGTATTTTTGCTGGCTTTGCTATATGCCCTATTTCCTTTGCCACATGCTGGATTAACTCCTGTTTTAATTCTTCTGATTTTTCAATACCTTGTTTAAGAGTAATGAATGCGTATATGGCTTGCCCTTTTATTTCATCTGGTATAGGAACAATAGCTGCCTCTGCCACGTTTACATGACCTACTAAAGCGCTTTCAACTTCTGCTGTGCCTATTCTATGTCCGGCTATGCTTATAACATCATCTACCCTTCCCATTAGCCAGAAGTCTCCATCTTGGTCTTTTCTTGCTGCATCGCTTGTGAAATAAATCCCTTGGAATTTTGAATAATATGTGTCAATAAATCTTTGATGATCTCCATATACTGTTCTCATCTGACCTGGCCAAGATTTTTTAATTACTAAATAGCCACCTTCATTGGGAGATGCTTCAGTTCCATCTTCTCTTAAGATTGCTGGTTCTATTCCTGGAAAGGGTTTATTTGCTGAACCAGGCTTTAAATTAAAAGCTCCTGGTAGCGGTGTTATTAATATACCCCCTGTTTCTGTTTGCCACCATGTATCAACTATGGGACATTTTTCTTTTCCTATATTTTTGTAATACCACATCCAAGCTTCCGGATTAATTGGTTCTCCTACTGTGCCTAGTAATCTTAAGCTACTTATATTGTGCTTGTTAATGGGCTCTTCTCCAAATCTTGCTAGAGCCCTTATTGCTGTTGGTGCTGTATAGAAAAGATTTACTTTAAATTTTTCAACAATGTTCCAGAATCTATCATTATCTGGATATGTTGGTCCACCCTCATACATAAGAGTTGTAGCACCATTTGATAATGGACCATAGATTACATAGCTATGACCCGTTATCCAACCTATATCTGCAGTACACCAATAAATATCTTTTTCATGATAATCAAAAACCCATTTAAATGTTTGGTAGACATAAGTTAGATAACCGCCTGTTGTATGCAAAACTCCTTTTGGTTTTGCTGTTGTTCCAGAAGTATATAAAATAAATAGAGGATCTTCAGCATCTGTGTATTCTGGTTCACATATGCTATTTGCAGATTTCATTTCTTCATCCCAATAGATGTCTCTTCCTTTTTTCATCTCAATATTTTGTTTTGTTCTCTTTACAACTATAACTGATTCTATACATTTACATTGAGTAAGTGCTTCATCAGATATAGATTTTAAAGGAATTATTTTTCCATTTCTAAATCCACCATCTGCTGTGATTAGTAATTTACATTGTGAATCTAGAATTCTATCTTTTAAGGAGGAAGAACTAAAACCACCAAAAACTATGTTATGAATTGCTCCTATTCTTGTACATGCCAGCATTGCTATAGCTAATTCTGGAATCATTGGCATATAAATACAAACTCTATCACCTTTTTTTATTCCTTTTTTCTTAAGAACATTTGCAAATTTACAAACCTTTTTATGAAGCTCTTTATATGTAATTTTTATTACGTCTTCTTCTGGTTCTCCTTGCCATATTAACGCTACTTTATCTGCTCTTTTCTTCAAGTTTACATCAAGGCAATTATAAGAAACATTTATTTTGCCTCCTTTAAACCAAGTGGCTTTTATATTTTTAGGATCCCATGTAAAGATTGTATCCCATTCTTTAAACCAGTGGAGTTGTTTTGCTTTTTCGGCCCAAAATTTTTCATGGTTTTTTATTGATTCTTGATAGATTTTTTTGTATTCTTCTTCGTTTTTAATATGGGCTTTACTGCTGAAATGTTCTTTAGGTGGTATTTTTCTCTGTTCATTGCTTACAGAAATTATGGGTTTTTGTTTCATCTTATTACGCTCGTCTTTTTTCTATATTTAAATTTTATTGAAAAGATTTATAAATTATGCGTTTTGAGATGAGGTTATGGGTGTGGTTGAGAGTTTTATTGTTAAAATTGGAGATGAAAATATTAGTATTAAAGCTCCAAAATTAGAGTTGGATAGTAATATTAAGGAGCTTGGTGAATATTTGGGAGTTTCTTTTGATGTGTTGAAAAAGGAATTGGAAAAGAAATCTGAAAGATATGGTGGTTTTGGGAAATATGTTAAAGTTTCTGAGGAAGAATGGAATTCTAGAAAAATTAATCAGAATAAAGCTAAGGAAATAATGAAATTTTATTCTGAAACTGAAAATTATATGCCTGAGTTAATGATTGTTTCTGCATCTGAGGATAAACAAAAATTGAGAAGATTTATTGCTGCTTATTGTAAAAAAGAGGGGGTTAAAAAAATTTTAGATTTTGGATGCGGTGTTGGAGATGATTGTATTATTGCTGCTTTAAATGGATTGAGTGCTGATGGTGTAGATATAGAAAGTAAGACTTTTGATTTTGCTAAGTGGAGATTTAATAAATATGGTGTTAATGTTAATACCTTTAATATTAATGAAGAGTTTTTTAATGAAAAATATGATGCTATAAACTGCATTGAGGTATTACAGCATCTGCCTGACGTTGAGAAAACTTTAGAACAATTTTATGAAAATTTAAATGAAAATGGTTTGTTGTTTCTAGCTTTTAGGTTTAAAGGTAATTATACATTAGCATTGAAAAAAAATGAAAAATATGAAAATAATTTTGATGGGGTCGTTAGGAAAAAAGGTTTTGAATTAATTGATAAGGTGCATATGTGGGGTCCTAAAGATAGTTCTGGTAAGTGGTTGTATGTTTTTAAGAAAAATTAATTTAAATGGAAAGAAAAATACAAATTGTTAATCATGGAACTAAAACAAAAGAAGATATTTCTGTTAAGAAAGTAGATACTAAAATATTTTATGATGAGGGATTAACAAAACAGTTTAAAGAATTTTCTAAAAGAAATAATGAAGTTAATTTTAATTGGTATAGTTCAGATCTTCCATTTTTTAAATCTCTTAAGGTAGTTAATGGAAAAGTAATATATGAAGTAGGATCAACTACTTCCATAGAAACATTAGGATTTCTATCTTTAATGAGAAATAGAAAAAATTCATTGGAAGTTTTAAAACAGGGGAAAGGATTTGAAAGGTTTAGGGATTTAATATTAAAAAATGGAGTTTTTTATTTGACTAAACTTTATTTTAGTATGGGTCAAATTATAATTGGGATTACTAAAGATGAAGAAATTATATTATTAAGGAGATCTAAACAATTGAGTGAGGGGCCAGGGAGATATAATGTTTTTGCTGGTTTTATCTCAAGTGTTAATGAACTTGATGGAAAGAAAGTTGATATTACTGATTTCTTTGGACAGGCAAAGGCAGAACTTCTAGAGGAAAGTGGATTAAGTTCTTCTGATTTTGATAATAAAAGACTTCAACTTAATGGTTTGGTCAGGGGTTTATACAATTCTTATTTGCCAGGATTAGCATGGTCTTATAAGTTTAATTTAACAAGTGATGAAATATTAGGATTGTTAAAGAGGGCTAATAAATTTGATAATGTTCATACAGAGCATGATTCTGTTTTGTTTTTACCGATAGATAAGATTGGTTTATTGTTTAGTAAAAAAGGCTTTATTGATAGGAGAGGAGTAAAGTTTGATCCTGCGATAGCTGAAGATGATAATAGTAAGACTGGTATTGTAGATGATACTATTGGTGCTTTGCTTTCTTATTTGTTAAATAACAATTCTAAATATTTTGAGAAAATTAAAAGGATACTGAAGCAGAGAAATCTTGCCATTGAGGTAATTGATGTTACTAAGAGTAGTAAAAAGTTTTCTTTTAGAGAAGGGGCTCTGGTGCAACCCTCAAAATAAGCAATAAATAATATTGCATTCTGTCAATATTATAAGTTATTAGTTTGCTTATTAACTCTACCTTCTGAGTTGCACAGCTTCTTGATCTAAGTACAGAACCATATTTCCTTTTAATCACAGAGAATATAGTCTCTACCTTACTTCTCTGATGATAGTCTTTCCCATATATCTTACTATTCCCTATATGTCCATAATAATTAGTATGGCTTCTTACTGGAATAATCGGCATAGCCTTTAATTTCCTAATCACAAAACCTCTATTCTTACGACTATCATATCCTTTATCAGCTATAACTTGTTTAAAATTTAGATCTCTTACTAGATTTATGAAATCAAGAGTATCATTCCTAACCTTCTTCCTTATTTTGTATCTCATAATAAGCTGTTTTTCAAGATCAGCTGATATACTTAATTTCATGAATTGCTTTGTTTTCTGCTTATCGGAGCTATTTCTTAGAGTTTTATAATAATAACTTTTACTTTCTAACTCAAATCCTGTTGCATCTATTCCAACAGTAACTGCTTGTCTAATACCAAGCAGTTTATGTATTTGTTTCCTAGTCTTATTAACAAATCTAACAATAGTACTATGAGAAGGTACTCTTGTTAGTCCTAGATGCATTCTCATGTCAGAACTAGCTCTTAGTATAGAAGCTATTCCTCTTGTAGTTGTCTTAAACTTCTGCATTAAGACATATATTGCAAACTTCTGATAGTTGCAATATATCTTGTTAGAATACTTACTAAAGTACCTGGGTAGTGATTTAGCAAGATCAAGTGCATCATCTATAAACTTTAAATAATCTGAATACTCCTTATTCATTGAGGTCCACCTCTTTGTCCTTTTATAAGGAGGCCTAGGACCTCATTCTTTTAAAATTATAGGAATGCACCAGAGCAAGAGAAGGAAACGTTTAAAAAGATTGAGAATTGGGGGACGTGTTATGTCAAATATAAAAGCGGTTATCTTTGATATTGGAAAAGTACTAGCTGATTTTGATATGGATAGGGCTTGGACCGCCTTTGCTAAATTTACTGAGATTCCTGCTTCTGAAATGGAAGGTATAGTTTACGAAACCTCTGATAAAGAGGTACTAAAATATGGTACTTCTAAAAAGGATGATATTGTTAAAAGATATAATACTTGTAATGTTGATGATGCTAGGTTTCGTGAATGGATGCGAGAAAGATTACAATTAAGAAATATAACTGATGAAGAATTTGATCAGGCTTGGGGTGATATTTTTACCACAAATGGCCCTGTTTGTGGTTTGGTAAAAAAATTATCTAATAATGGATATACACTTGTAGCTTTAAGTGATACGAATCCTATACAGATGAGATATATAATGCAAACTATTCCAGATACGATGAGATTATTTAATGGAAGAGTTCTTACCTCCTTTGATATAGGAGTTATGAAGCCTGATGAGAGAACTTACAATGAAGCTGTTAAGACAGCTGGAGTTCAAAGCGGAGAATGGGTATATGTTGATGATAGAAAAAAATATGTTAGTCCTGTAAGTAAATTAGGTGGACATGGAATATGGTATGATTGGGATAACCCTAGAAGAGATGAGATATTATTAAAAGATTTAAAAGATTTAGGAGTGAGATTTTAAATGGCTGATGAAACTGTTTTGGAAATATGGAGCAGAAAAAGAACTTGGTTATTAAATGGAGGTGGTAACTATCCACAACTAAGAGGAGAGGTTTCTTTGGGGGGTTTAAAAAAGAAATTAGATGCCAATATAGTATTGCCTAGGAATGAAAGGATTGCTTGTTTAGAAACCCTAAGAATTGATGAAGAACAAGCAGATCCTGGTAAGACTAGTGAGTGGGAAGCTATGTATAGTATGGGTCTTAGAGAGGCACTTTTTTCATGGCATTTAGGACTTAACAAGGCTAGAAATAAAGCTAATGCTATTATTGATGATATGTTTCCTAGTAGACATGTATTAGGTTTGAATTCTGGTATCTTGCCACTTG
Source organism: Nanobdellota archaeon (assembly GCA_038046025.1). Lineage (GTDB taxonomy): Archaea > Nanobdellota > Nanobdellia > SCGC-AAA011-G17 > JACPIM01 > JACPIM01. Next base: position 19,194 of record JBBSWZ010000075.1, read on the forward strand.
GTATAATGGGGATTACCTTGACAAGAGACGGAGGTAATTTTTTACTTGGTGTTAGAGATCCTAATGCTACTGCAACTGTTGGTAATTATTGTTTAGTTCCTGCTGGTTTTTTTGGTTTTAGAAAACCTGGCGCTGACGACAAAAAAGTAGTTTCAAATACATTTTACCGAGAATTTTTTGAAGAAGTTCTGTATGGACCTGATTTTTTTGATCTTAATCCTGCTGAAGCACTTCAAAGCTATATTGATCCGTTGGTGAGATCCTATAGTCAAGGACAAATTAGTCTTCCGCATATTGTTGGATTAACCTATGAGGATAGAAACAATAGAGGGTTTGGAGTTCCAATTACATTCAAAACTTCATTTACTGCTAAAGGACTGAATGAATATCTTAAAGCAAAAAATCCTGATGTAGAACATATAGGATACGAACTTAGAGAATTTTCGCCTGAATCTATTGAGCATCTTGTAAGAAGCCGTGGAAGAGGAGTGGAGATACATACACTTGGTGCTTTACTTTGTGCTGGAGAAAATGAATTTGAAAATGGTGAGGAATGGTATCAAAAAATGGTGACTAAGGTAGTGCCGCAACATTATGGAAAAGTGATGACTTTACCTGAAACAACTTTTGATGAGACTAGAGATGTGGTGGAATTAATCAAAGGAACAATGCCACGAAGATATCCAAGCTAGTCTAAATCAAGAATTGGTTTGTGATGCAAGGTTACCCAAAAGAATAGAGTATAACATTATTGATTTATACTTTTTTATTTTTTTATAAATTCAACATTGTCTAGATTTTCAAATTGTTTATCCCCTGTTAAAAATTTAATTCCTAATTCTTTTGCTTGGGTATAAGAAATACAATCTGTCATAGATAGATTTTTGTTTTTGTTATCTATCCTAAATAACATTGCCCTTATGATGGTTTTAGGAGTTGCATGGATAATTGCTGGTGAAACTTCTGCAATATATTCGTTTGCATTATTAACCCTCTCTCGAAACAATTTAAAACAAAGTTCGGCAAATATAAAATCGTTAATAACTATGCCTGTCTCTGTAAATTTTTCATAATTTATGTTCTTATTTAAAATCTCTATCAGAGCATAAGTATCATAAAGGAAAGTATCTTCATTCATTATATAATTCCTTATCAATCTCTCGCATCATTTGTTCTACTGGTTTTTTAAATTTGTGGGCACCGAAAAATTTCCTCAGATTCGGTTTGTTTTTCATTATCATAACAATTACTTCATCATTTTCCCGTATTCTAGTATCATCTTTTATGGCACTTTGTGGTACTACTATTCCAAATGAATTTCCCCATTTCCTTAGTTTAGATTTTATTTCTATCATATGTATAAACAGTATAATTATACTATATAAACTTTTCTATTTTAGAAGAATTAGACTATTTCTACCTTTTCACCATTATTCTTTAAAGATTTTTGGGTTGCTTCTAAAACTTTTAAAACATCTATAGCGTTTTGTCCGTTTGTTATTGGTTCAGAATTATTTTTAATACTTTTGATAAAATGAAGTACTTGCTCTTTTAATGGCTCTGGTATTTTTAAATTTGGTAATAATATATCTCCTTCCATTAACCTTATGGAGTAATCTTTGTATTCTAAGCCGGTATAATCCACTGTTTTAGCTGCCTCTGCTCCTTTTGAGAATATTGTTATTTTATCTTGAGCTATATCATCAAAGATAATCATTTTTTGACTTCCCACTAATGTAATTTCTCTGACTTTTTTTGGACTTAACCAAGACGCTTCTATTGTTGCTTTAACTCCATTTTCAAATTCTAAAAATATATTAACAAAATCCTCTATATCCTTTTCTTTTTGGATAAAAGAACCGCCATTAGCTATAACATATTTAGGTAGTGAATTTAATAGATATAGGAAAACTGAGATATCATGTGTTGCTAAATCGTGTAATGCACTAACGTCAGTTCTTATTGGACCAAGATTGTTTCTTCTTGCAGTTAAATAAAGAACATCACCTACTTCTTTAGTGTCTATATATCCTTTTAATTTTTTAATTGCATTATTGTATAAAAAAGTATGTCCCACCATGAGAGACTTATTTTTTTCTTTTGCTAAATTTACAAGTTCTTCTGAAGTTTTTAAAGAATGTGTTAAAGGTTTTTCTACTAAAACATGTTTCTCATGATTTAAACATTGTTTTGCTAATTCAAAATGTGTTGATGTATCTGTTGCTATTATTACTGCTTGTACTTCATTATCTTTAAAAATTTCATTTGGATCTATGGTTGTTCTTACTTTGAAAATCCTAGATACTTCTGATAATTTTGATTCATCTTTATCACAGACGTATAATAAATTGGAGTCTTCTAATTCACTAAGAACTCTAACATAATTTCTACCCCAATATCCACAACCTATTATGGCAAGTTTCATACATACCCTTCCTAGCTGAGAATTTTGGTTTATTGTGGATTAATAAATATTTCTATTTTTTCCTTAGAGTATTTATCTAAAGTTGGTTTTACCCCGAATGGTTTTCTGAATTTATCCAAGAAATATCCATATGGTCTAGCTAATGCTGTATTTAGAACTGCATATGAAGCTAGAGCTACTCCTGTTTCTTTCCATGAAACTCCTGAAGATTGGAGGATTCCTGTGTAAACTATGCCGTTAAATATTAAACTAGCTGAAGTATCCACTAAAAATTTCCTTGTTTTACTGCTGCTTTCATCTGCCTTATATATTTGATCGGCATAAAACTGTCTCCATTTTCCAAATGGTCTTCCAAGTATAAAACCTAGTGGGATACTAATTAATCTTGCTTTTAATGTTTCATAGGGACCAATACCGGCAATAACTAATTCATTAAAGGCTAATGTTGGTGTATAGAACACATTGATTGCAATACTATCAACAAACCAATTTTTTATTTTTCTCTTTAGAGGTGTTGAAGTCAGCCATCTTTGTAGTTTGGTTTCTTCATTACCCATATTAACTATTTGTTCTAATTCTGACACTTTATACTTTCCTATTTTGTATATTTTCCAAATAAAAGTTTTCTGGAATAACCTACTATGTTACCGAAGATTTTTGTTGTTAAGAAAAATGGGTATACTAAAAAAACTTGATAGTCTTTAACTTTAAGAGCTATTTTTGCTGATTGGATTAATATTGCTAAAATTATTAATGCTAATAAGAGTAGTAATGAATTTGATAGAGATAATAAAGGAGTGTTATTTGTTGATCCTATTACGGCTCCTGTTATTGATGAGTTTAATGTTAATGTGAAGTAAATTCCTAAGCCTATTAAGGCTATTAATCCTTTTTTCCATATATTCTTGAATAGGAATGATCCTCCTATCCATCTACTTTGAAAAAAAGTGTCTTTCCATGAAGAAGGATAGTTATGATATAAATGGCAATCTTTTATTATTTTGAATTTTAATGGGTTTTTTTCACCTATTGATTGGTCATCTGCATATCCTCTTTTTGGATTGAATCCTCCTCTTTTAACGTATTCATCAATTAAGATTGCTTCAAAATTAGGAGCCCATCCTGAAGGAGTATTTGATGTGAATGAAACATATTTTCCATCATGAAGACCCCAACGAGCTGACCAACATCTAGCCCATATGTTATCTTGGTTTAAAATATATTCTACATCATGCAAAGTTCCTTTTGCTTCTTTGTTTATTATTGGTCTTGCTAATTGTTCAATGAAGTCTTTAGGAGCTTGCATATCTCCTGCAAATAAAACCATTATTTTTCCTTTTGCTTCTTTAGCTCCCAAGTTCCATGCTTTTCCAGTACCACCATGCTCTTGCTGAATTAATCTAACTTGAGAAAATTGTTTTACTTTTTCAACTGTTTTATCTGTTGAACCGTCATCTATTACAATTATTTCAATAGGTTTATATGATTGGTCTAGGAGTGATTGAATAGAATTAGAAATTAGTTCTTCTTCATTATATACTGGTATTACTACTGTTACTATTGGGTCTTTTACCATGTTTAAAAAACTTCAATTTATATGATTTATAAATTTTATTGATTACTGATTTAGACAAAAACTTTTATAAGTTTAACGTATTAAGTGGTGGTGATGAGATTACATCCTATTAAGATACCTAAAAATTTGAATTTTATTGAAGTTGAAGATTTTAATAAACCTATAGTTATGGATAAGAAGTGTTTTCTTTTAATTAGGTTGAAGAATGAGAAAATTGAGGTTGGAATTTGTAATTATAAGTATGAGATGATTAAAGCTTATAGGGGTAAGGATAATTTTGCTTTAGCTAAGAAGATATTAGATGATGGGTGGATATCTAGATTAGATCATGCTGCTTATTTAGGTAGGGAACTTGCGAATGCTAAGAATTGTTTAGAGAATGGGAAGGAATATGTTCAGGAAGGTGCTTAATTTTCAACAAATATCTTAGCTGTTTGAGAACCTACAAATTTTCTCGTTATTTCTGATTTCATTAAAACTTTATTTAGAACAACGTCTTTTACAAATTCATATCTTAATGCTAAATATGCTAGATCTCCGAAGGTACCTAATTTACTTAATCTTCTTTTTAGTGCTTTTCTTTTGATTTTTCTTGAAGCTATTCTTGCTAATTTTAATGCTTTTTTTCTTTCTTCTGCTGAAAATTCTGGAGTTGCAAAAACAGGTTCATCTCCAAAGTAAGGAATTTCTTTAATATATTCTTCTGGTGGAATTATAAATAACCCTTTTTCTTTTACATAATCATATAATTCTGTTCCTGGATATGGAACTGTGTTATAGAAATTAGCACCACAAATAGGATATTTTAATGCCAAGTTAATTGAATCTTGTACGTCTTCGAAAGTTTCAGATTGATTCCCAACTTGGAAGAATAAAAAGACGTCAAATCCAAGTTCTGTTGATAATTTAATTGCATCATCAATTTGTTCTATTGATTCACCTTTTTTCACAGCTTGTAAAACTTTATTGTTTCCTCCTTCAACTCCAAAAGAAACATATTTGAAACCTGCTTGTTTCATTTTAGTTAAAACTTCTTGGTCAACCATATCTGCTCGAACGCCATCGCAAGCAATAGTCACTTTTAATCCTGATTCTATAATTTTGTCTGAAATTGCTATTACTCTTTTTTTATTTAAAGTAAAGTTATCATCTATTATATGAAAATATTTGAAACCTTTATTATTCCAATATTTCATTTCTTCTAAAACATTATCTGATGTACGTGAACGAAATGGCATTCCAGATGCAAGTTTTACAGAACAAAAAGTACATTGATATGGACAACCCCTTGAAGTGACTAATGATATACTTGAATTTTTGTATTTATCAAATTCACATTTTTCATATTTTGGAAATGGTAATTCATCAAGATTATGTATAAATGGTCTATTTTCATTTTCAATTATATTATTTCCGTCTCTGAAAATAAGATTTTGAATTTCCCTTAGATCCTTTCCTTTGCATAATTCAAGTAATGGAAACTCACCTTCAAGTTTAACTCCGAAATCTGCTTTACATTCTCTTAGTACTTGAGTCTTTAATGTTGAAACATGAGGTCCTCCTGCAAATACTGTAAAACCTTTTTCTTTTAATGTGTCAACCACTTTGTAGCCAATGTCTCTGTTATAAGTTGTTAAAGAAACTGCTACTAGATCTGGGTTAAATTTCTTTATTTTTTTTAATGCTTGTTCTAGAGTATAGCCTAGACGCATATCAATAGTGGAATTATCAATACCATGTTTGATTAAGAACTCTGATAAGTACCCAATTCCAGCATGTGGAAAATCTGGATAGTAGAACTGTTGTGCTGGTATTATGAACATAACTTTGTTAAATCTCATTTTTACCTCAGGTTTAAAAAGAATGGCTTATAGCCTTAATAAAATTTACTGATATATAAATCATACGGTAAGTTTTTATATGCTATATTAAAGGTAAAAAGGATGCTAAAAACGCTTATGATTGGTTTAACACCTCCATTAGAAGGCGGGAGTGAGAGGCATATATTTGAGGTAGCTTCTAGGATGGATAATGTCGTTGTTTTAACTCAAAAAGGGAGTTTATGTAAGGATAAAATAGAGATTTATGTTTCTAAAATGAGAGGTTATATGCAGAGTTTGACTTTCTTTTTATCTGTTTTTTTTAATTTACCTAGAATATTTTTATCAAAGTTTGATACTGTACATATTCATGAGAATTATTTGTTTTTGTTATTACCTTTATTTAAAATAAAATTTAATACTGTAGTTACTATACATGGAATTAGTGGATTTAGATTTTATGAAAATAAGTTAATATGGAGCATTTTTAGGAAAGTTTTGAAGTTTTCTGATAAGATAATTGTAGTAAGTTTACCTGAGAAACATATTTTAGAGGAGGAATTTAAGAATACTTATTATATTACAAATGGGGTAGATAATTCTGTTTATGATGATATTAGAGTTGATGTAGAGAAAAAAATAACTTTTGTTGGAAGGATTCATGAACAAAAAGGGATTTTGTATTTACTTGAAGCTTTTTATAAAATTAAGGATAAAAGACCTGAATTTAGACTAGAGCTTATTGGAGAGATAAATGATGAAGCTAAAGAGTTTATGAGGAAGTTTCCTGATAAAAGAATAATTTGGAGAGGATTTATACTTGATAGAAAAGAATTATTTAGAGAAATAAAATCATCATATGTATTAGTTTATCCTTCTTTATGGGAAGCTTTACCATGGCCCGCTTTATTAGAGGGCTTAGGATCTGGAAGACCTGCTATAGCTTCTGATCTTAAAGGAATGAATGAAATTTTTTTAAATAAGGAGAATATTTTGTTAGTTGAGTCTAAAAATTCTGATGATATATATGAAAAATTATTAAAAGTAATTGAAGATGAGAAATTTGCTAATTTTATAGGTAGTAACGGAAAAAAAGAAGCTAAGAAATATGATTGGGGTAATATTGTTATTAAAGTTAATGAGGTGTTGAGTAAATGGTAAATGCATGGGAAAAATATTATCAAGAAAGGAAAACAAATTATTTTGGAGAAACTATTAGCGATGCTTCTGATATTATAAAAATTTTAGATATTAAAGAAAGTGATATTGTTTTAGATATAGGTGCAGGTCCTGGTGCTCATTTAGAATATATGAGACAGAAAATTCCTAATGTGAAATGTATGGGCATTGAAATTTCTCCTACTGCTATAAAGAAAAAATTGTCTAAAGAACTGGATATTAGATTAGGGGATATGAGAAAAATGCCTTTTAGAAATGAATCTGTGAATAAAGTTTTTTCTTTAGGTACTGTTGAGCATGTTCCTGATACTTTGCAAGTTTTAAGAGAAATTTATAGAGTTACCAAATCCGGAGGCAAAATTTATTTAACTATCCCTAATAAAATATCTTTTTTTCATATTACAAAAAATTTTAAAATGTTGATTGGAAAATGGGATATTGGATATGAAGCTAGTTTTAGTCCTAGACAATTTAGGAAACTATTGCATAAAGTGGGATTTAAGAATGCTAAATATTTTATTATGCCTCATCCTAGGGTAAATAATATCTTTAATTATATGGATAATAGGTTAAATAAGTTTAAAGGAAAATATTTTGGATTTTTTTTACACTTTGTTGCAGAAAAGAACTCTTTAGAAAATAGTTCGCAGAAAGAAGAAAGATGAGATTAGTTAATATATCTGTGGATGTTGAAAAAGATTTACATAGTGATAGTTTTTTGGGGGTTACTAATGGTTTGAAACTTTTTGAAAAATTAGCTGAGAAATATAATTTTAAACCAACTTTATTCGTTACTGGTGATGTTATAGAGAAACATGGGAATATATTTAAGATTTTACAAGATAAAGGGTGGGAAATAGGATATCATTCTTATAATCATAAGAGATATGATGAGATGTCATTTAAAGAAAAAGAAGAAGATATTAGAAAAGGTTTAGTGATTTTTGAGAAATATGGATTAAAAATGAAAGGTTTTAGAGCTCCACAGCATAGTATTGATAAAGAAACGTTTAGTTTATTAAAGAAAAATGAATTTAAGTATGATTCTTCAATTGCTGCGAAAGATGGACATCAATTAGTACATGTTTTTAAGATTGTGAATAAGAAACCATGGAATTGGTTGAAACAAGTTTTTTCTAAAAGTGATCCTTATAATAAAAATGGAGTTTATGAGATACCTACGAGTGCTTTGTTTTTTTCTTTTGTTGGATATTCATTGAGAGTTTTTCCTTTAGTTTTTATAAAATTTTTATTCTTGATTTTTTTTAGAAGGAAAATAGTTGTTTTTTATTGTCATTCTTGGGATTTTATAGAATTAAAGAATAGTTTAACTTATAGGGTTTGTAATTTGAATAAATTCTTAAATAGACTGGATAAATTATTGTTTTTTATGGCTAAGAAAGGCAAATTTGTGAAGTTGGAGGATGTTCATGAAAATATTAATCGTAACTGATTTTTCACATCCTAGTGTGTGTGGAGTTTGGAATAGAGCTTATAATGATGCAAAATATTTAGTTAGTAGGGGTCATGATGTTCATATTTTTTCTAGTGACATTATAAAAGGAAGTAATGATAGATCTGGTATTTATGAAGAATATGAAGGGATTAAGATTCATAGATTTAAAGCTAAAAGGTTAAGTGAGAATATCTTATTTTGGAAGTTTAAGAAAGAATTTTTAGAATTAAATCCTGATATTGTGCATGCACATAACTACAGACATCCTTGTACTCATTTAGCTTTGAAATATTCTAAGTTGATTAATAAACCGTGTTATTTGACTACTCATGCTCCTTTTGTTAGTAAAGAAATTAGAGGTTGGTTTAAGACTTTTTTAGCTGATAGATATGATAAGCAGTTTAAAAATGAGTTAAATGAATTTACTAAAGTTATAACTATAAGTAAATGGGAAGAGCCTTTTTTGTTGGATTTGGGTTTAAATCAAGATAAAATTGTTTATATCCCTAATAGTATACCTGGTGATATTTTTAGAGAGAAAGTTTGGTCACAAAGAACTACGCCGAGAGTTTTATTTTTAGGAAGAGTTGATCCTATAAAAAATATTGAATGTTTGATTAGAGCTGTTGAAAATATTGAGGAATTGGAGGTTAGTATTGTTGGGCCTTATAATAATGGATATTGTGAAAAACTAAGATGGATGCTTGTTGAAAGAGGAATGAGTCATAGAGTTAAATTTTTAGGACCTGTTTTTGATAAAGATAAAAAAATTGAATTATTTAATACGCATGATGTTTTTGTTTTGCCTAGTTTTAGAGAAGCTATGCCACAGAGTTTGATAGAAGCAATGGCTGCTGGTTTAGTTGTAATTAGTTCTAAAACTGATGGTGGGAAAGAATTAGTTAGGCATGGTGAGAACGGATATTTATTTGAGATTAATAATAATAGAGAATTGGCTAGTTTATTAAAGAATTATAAGAGTAATGATATTGTTACTAAAAATGCTATGGAATTTGCTAAGCAATTTAATGAAGATTTAATTGGTGATAAATTATTGGGACTGTACGGGAAGAATTAAAATAAAATGAATACTGATAATACTAAGGATACGGAAGGTGAAAATTTAATTGCAGATTTTTTTGAGGAGAGGGGAATTGGATATGTGCCATATAAGGAAATTAAAGATCTGAAGGAAGATGATAAATTTTTTCGAGTCTCAGATTTCTACTTACCCGACTATAAGGTGTATGTTGAATTCCTAGGTCAATGGAACAATCCCAATCACAAAAAGAGATACCAAAGGAAAATAGCAATATACAATGCCAATAATATTCTATGTGTATATCTATGGCCAAACAATTTGGGTAATTTAGACTGGATAATAAAAAGGAGAATTACTGCTGCTTATTTGAAGCACAATAAGAGGTGGTTGTTATTTAAATATGAACTCTTTAAATATATAGAAGAACGAGGATTGCCTGTATTTGTATTGGGAATACTAATTTATTATTTGAATAGTTTTCCTGCGAAAATAGTATTCGGTGCTCTTTTGCTGATTCATCTTTTCACTTCTTTAAAGAAAAGTATTAAAAGGATTTACACAATTAAAAGATCTGAATGGGTCTCTGGATCCAAATATAATAATGTGTATTCTGAAGAACAAAACTAAATCTGTGCTTGATTTTTATAACAAGTTGCACAAACTAAGTCTAGTTTAGGATCTGGTTTGTAATTTTTTCTATTTAACATTCTAGCCGCAATATATTTTTCATTATTCCATATTTCCATAAATGGAGTTTCATTTACATTACCAAAATCAAACTTTTCATGCCAGATAGCACAACATGGTGAAACGGAACCGTTAGGATGAACCATTGCTTGAGTCCAAAGCCAGATGCAGTCATCATTTCTTATGTTTTTCTTTTCTTTTTTAGAATAATTATACATTGAGTAACCTTCATCAGTTGGTAAAAAGTCTTTTGCACTTTCAAATTGTTTATCATTATCCATTAATACTTCACGACCCATATCACATCTGAAAGGAGCTAGTTCTAATCTATCTACTCCAATTTCTTTAGCCATTTTTTGTGCTTTAGGTATTTCATGTTCATTATGTTTTGTGACTATAAATCTCCATTGTACAAATGGTTTCTTACTTTTCAGTTTTTTCTTCATTTTAACAATTTTTGTCATGAATTCTATTCCTTTTTCAAAATTGCTTCCTACTTGATATGTTTCCACTGATTCTTGAGATGCTCCGTCTAGGGAAACGATTAGTAAACCAAGTTGGGATTCTACTGTTTTTCTTATGATTTCATCATTAAATACCATTCCATTGGTGCTTAACATTGTGTGTATCTTTTTTTTATTTGCGTATTCAATCATGTCAAATAAATATTTACTTAAGAAAGGCTCACCCCAACCATATAAATCAACTTCGAAAGTATAATCTCCTACTTCATCAATAACTTTTTTGTATGTTTTCCATGGTGTCATTGCTTTTGTCCTTCCTTCTAGTCCAATACCTGTTGGGCAATGTTTGCATTTTAGATTACATAGATTAGTTGGATCTATTTTGATTCTAAAAGGATAACTAGTAAGTTTAGCTCTTTTTAGAAGCTTCCACTGTATTACCGCTGACAGAACATTGTATTTTCTTTTCATAGTGGAGTTTTCAGCAAACATAAATTGGCCCATTCTAACTACAGCTTTCTGCAGTACGTTTAGATTATTGATAAATCCTCCCATAAAAAAACACCTTGTTTAATGGTATTTAAGTAAAGATCATTTATAAGTATTTCTGTAAGAAAGAATCGAAAGTTGAGACTACAAAATCCCTCATTTCTCTGGTTAAACCTGGCCAACAGCCTATGTAGAATGAGTTTTTAGAGAAAAATTCTGTATTTGGAAGTTCTGAGGACCTATGCTTTATGTTTAAAAATGCTGGATGTTTGATTAAATTTCCTCCTAATAAAGGTCTTGTTTCTATATTATGTTCATTTAAATGTTTGATTAGCGCTTCTCTTTTAAATGGGGTATATTTTTTTATTGTGATTGGGTAAGAAAACCAGCTTGGTGAAGAATTGTTTGTTGCTTTTGGCAAAGTTAAGAATTTCTCATATTTTTTTAAGTTTTCATTATAGAAATTTACGTTTTCCTGTCTTTTTTTAATAAATTGATCTAGTCTTGGTAATTGTTGTAGACCAATTGCTGGTTGTAAGTCTAGCACTCTTAATTTGTAACCTGGGTTCATTGTCACTGTCCTTTCATCATAATCTGGAAGTTTTGAAAGTTCTTCCTCCCATGCAGGATCTTTATTTTGGTTTCTAATATCATAAACTCCACAGGTTTTTAATGATCTTATTGTTGGAGCAAAAGAAGCATCTTTCATTGTAATTGCACCACCTTCCCCCATAAAAATTGCATGGGCTCCATGAAATGAGAAACATCCTAGGTCTCCAATTGTACCAACTTTTTTTCCATTGTAAATTGCTCCATGAGCACCACAACAATCTTCTATAACAAATAGATTATGTTTTTTAGCTATCTCCATAATTTTATTCATCTGCGCTGGATTTCCTAAATGATGTGTAACTAAGATAGCTTTTGTTTTTTCTGAGATCATGTTTTCAATTAAATCTGGATTTAGATTGTAATTTTCATCTACATCGACAAAAACAGAAGTTAGATTATTAAGAACTATTGAACTTAAGTTTGTTGAGAATGTTAAAGCTGATGTTATTACTTCGTCTCCTTCATTTAAATGATTTTTAATAAATTTATTTTTTAAAGTTGATAAAGCTAATAATAAAGCTGATGATCCTGAATTAACTAAAACTGTTTCTGGGATATTGTTATAATTAGACCATTCTTTTTCAAATTGTTCTGTGTTTTTTCCTTCTGGCAACCAACCTGATAATAAAACGTCTATTGCTGCATTTAATTCTTTTTCATCATAAATTGGCTCGCAATAAGAAATTTTTCTTTGTTTTGGTATGAAAACATCTTGTTTTTTCTGAAGTTTTAGAAATTTTGCTACATTATTATAAATTTCTTGTTTAATTTTATCTGATTCAGTCATCTTACTATTCTAACAGGCATGAATGCTTCTGCTGCTTTTATACCTACTTCTGCTCCTCTTTTTTTTGCTAATACTTCTAGGTATTCTACAGATCTTGGGAATGGGAATTCTCGTAATTCATCTTTATAGGCTTTCATTGCTTCTATTTTTTTATACAATGTTTTTTCTACATTAACATAAACTGAAGGTATGAAAGCGTTTGCTGGATGTGGAGCAACCCATTCTGTTGATGACGGGACTTCGTAACATAATATTTCAGTTGGTCTATGTTCCCAAACTGGTCTGCATGCTGTAACTGTTGCCCTATGTAGAATAGAATGATCAATATTTAATTCTGCTGATCCATGAGTATAGATTATATCTGGTTTTATTTTTTCAATATATTTCATTATTAGTTTTACAAAGTCAATTAATGGTGTTTGATCAAATATTAAACCACGCTTTCCTATAACTTCGAAACTTTTTATTCCTAGAATTTTAGCTGCATCCATTGCATGATCTTTTATTGCTTGTACTTTTTTAGCTACTTCTTCTGTATATTCATCATAACGAGCAGAAACTCCATCTCCTACTATAACTACATGAACTTCATCTCCTTGTTCTGCATGTTTAGCTATAGTTGCTCCAGCTCCCAAGGTTTCATCATCAGGATGAGCTCCTATTACTAGTATCTTTTTATTCATTTTTTTATTATTTTTTAAGATCCTTTTTAAAGTTTTGTAGATCATCATGAATTGAAAAATCAATATCTGGTTCTAAATAAAGGTCTTTTGGTCTTCGAATTTCTTTTTTTTCTTCTTGTGATTTAGTTGAGATTACCCTTGATTTGTCTATGTTAAAAATTTCACAAACTTTTAATGCAAATTCATAAAAGGATAGCTTTTCTTTTGTTACTACATTTAAAATTCCCGTTTTATCTTTTAATTTAAAAATATAATCTGCTAATGTTCCCATGTAAATGGGATTGAAAAATTTATCATTATAAGCATTTAAATTTTCTTTTGTGTTTAGTAGTTGATTTATAATAAAAGTTTTTGTATCATAAATATCTGTTCTAATTACTAAGCCTTCTTGTGAAGCAAATGCTTCAGATGCTAATTTTGACCATCCATATTCATTTACTGGCTTTAAAGTATAATTTGATGAGAAATGGATTAACTTAGCGTTTACTTTTCTTGCTGCTTCTACTAGGTATTTTACTGCTAATGTATTTACTTTCCAACATTCTTCTGGATTTTTATTACAATACTCGATATCAGTTATTGCTGCACAATTTATTATTAAAGAAGGTTTTTCTTTTAGGATTAGATTAGTTATTTGTTCTTTGTTTGAGATATCAACTTTATCTTTATCATAGCCTATAACTTCTGGATGTTTTTTTAATATGAAAGAGGCTAATCTCCCTTTTGATCCTAATAATAAGATTTTTTCTTTCATTTTAAATTGGCTGTCTAAATTCTTGAGGACCTAAATGTTTAACTGTATCTTCTTGTGTTGTTCCTGGTTTATCAAGCCAACCTCCTTGCCTTAGTAATATTTTTATTTCTTCTTTGTTTAGTTGTCTAGTATTTACAGAACTAAATGCGTCTGGTAAACTTGTTTTTTTATGATTTTTATAGTGTTCTTTAATACCTGGAACTTCTACTGATGGTAGAACTATAAAATAATGTTCATCATCTATTATATTGTTTCTTTCATGTTTTGATAATAATACTTCATCAATTTTTTCTCCTGGTCTTATCCCAATTGTTTTTATGTTTGTTTTGTTATTTCCTAATTCCTCAATCATGGCTTTGATTAGATCTGTGATTTTCATTCCTGGCATCTTCATTACGAATAACTCACCACCAAATGATTTTTCTAATGCTTTGAATATTAAAGAAACTGCGTCTGATAAAGTAAAAATAAATCTGGTCATTCTTTCATCTGTTAATGTTATTTCATTATTTTCAAGAATTTGACGTTTAAATAATGGTATTACAGATTCAGATGAGCCTATAACGTTTCCTCCCCGAATATATGAGAATTTTGTTATGTGATGTTCTGAGTTTGCAGCAATTGTTAGTTTTTCAGCACAATTTTTCGTTATCCCATATAAATTATATGGTTCGCAGGCTTTATCAGATGAAACTCCTATTACTTTTTTTACATTGTTTTGAATTGATGCTTCGATTAAATTTTGAGTTCCTATTATATTTGTTCTTATAGCTTCAATAGGTTGAGCTTCGCAAATATGAACATGTTTTAAGGCTGCTAAATGAATTACGTAATCAACTCCTTTTAATGAAGAGGATAATCTTTCTTTGTCTCTTACGTCTCCTATTATAAATTTTAGAACTTTATTGTTTTGATATTGTCTTTGCATTAAAACTTGCTTGTTTTCATTTCTGCTATATACCCTAATTTCTTTAGGATTGTATTTTTCTAATAGTTGTCTTACTAGTTCTTGCCCCCAAGAACCGGTTCCTCCTGTTACAAGTATAGTAGAGTTATCAAACATTGGTTTTTGTATATAGTGTTTCTTTATAAAATTAATGGGAAAGATTTATTAATAGTATTTATTATCTAGGGCAGGAACTTTGATGTTTGGTCTTTTTGTTGCAACTATTAATGTTACTGCCTCTTTATTCAATTCATTGGGTTCTTTTCTGATCCAGTGCTTTCCTTCTTTTACATAGAATTTTTGCTCTTCTATGACAAACTCTTTGAATAAATCTTGGATATCTTCTTGACCATAGACGCGACCTTCAGATCTTACTTGAGATTTACCAAATGGTGTTGTTAAGATTAATCTTCCATCTGATTTTAATATTTTATAGATTATTTTTAAACATTCTTTATCTTTTCTATTATCTTCCTTTCCTGGTTTTTCTCCTAAAGCATATTCTAGGCCCATATGTTCTATTGTTGATATGCATGTAACTACATCATATGATTTATCTTGAAACGATAATTTTGTTATGTCTCCTCTTTGTAGTGTAAAGTTAGGATGTTCAAATGGATATTTTTTTATGTCTAATCCTGTAACTGTATGACCTAATGATGCCATTTCTAATGGTAAGATAGAATCAGCACATCCTATGTCTAGGATTTTAGATTTTACATTTGGTAGATGGTTTAATGCAAATGGCCTTTCTATTATTCGTTCATTTACGTTGTAATTCATTAATTTAGTTTTAAATAAGAATATCTTTGATAATTCTATGAATCCTTTTAAAATTCTAGTTGGTTTTCTTGATATTAAATAGAATGAAAGAGGATAATTTAGGTATTTGTAATTATTATAAAACCAAGATTGAAATCCCATAGTTTTGTTTGTTGTTGAATTATTTAAAAGCTTATCTAATCTTGGAAAATAGTGAATTTTGATAGAAATGTTTATAAATTATGGCTTAAGGAGAGTTTTGGGGGATTATTAATGATTGATACTGCAATAATTTTATCTTATAATAGAGAACCAGATGGTTCATTTGGAGAAGAATATAGAAGTTTACTTGACTTTGGTATTAATTTATATTTTTCTAAAATAGTTTCTAGCTTAACTATGAGTGGAAAACATGGTAATAAAGAAGGAGAATTTGATACTACGCAAGCTGAGGATATGAAAGATTATGCTGTTGAAATGGGAGTTCCTGAAAAGGATGTCTTTGTAGAAGACAATTCAATTGATACTGTTGGTCAGGCTGTTTTTTCATACAGAGATATAGTTACTCATAGTAAGATAAAAAGTGCAATTATTGTGGTTTTTGATTATCATTTAACTAGAGCTGCTGCAATATTTGATTTTGTTTTTGGAGATAAGATAAGAAAAACATATGCACCCATACCAACTGAATTAATTAGAAATCCTGATATTAGAGCAGCTCAAGAAGAGAGTCTTGTTGCTTTTCTTGGTACTTTTGATGGTGTTGAAAGAGGTAATCTTGAAGCAATCCAAGATAGATTATTTGAAAAACATAGATTATATGTTGGAAAAAGAGAAGAGTTTGGAGGTTAATTAGATGGTTGAAAGTCAAGTTTACCAGTAGTAAGTGCTTCAAATCTTGGTTTAGCAAAAAATATTTTACCATATGTGGCACTAGTTCAATAAAATGGATAATCCTCTAATCTCTGTAATTATTAATAATTGGAATGGAAAAGAAGATACTAAAGGGGCAATTAAATCTTTTTTAGATAGTTCTTATAAAAATATTGAGGTAATATTTGTTGATATGGCTTCTGAAGATGGAAGTTATGAAGAAATTTCTAAGATTAAAAATGTTAAAGCTATTCAAGCTGGTGCTAATTTGGGATTTGCCAATGGGATTATGAAAGGATATGAACATAGTAAAGGTGATTTTATTTTTACTTGTGATTCTGATGTTGAAGTAGGAAAAGATTGTTTTAAAAAATTAGTAGAAGCCGCTGAAAATAACCCTGAATTTAGTATTTTCTGTCCTGTTGAATATAACAGAGAGGATAGGAAAGTTTTACAACATTTTGGAATGTCAATTGATTTTACTGGATATCCTTATCCTTTGCATCATGATAATAAATTAGAAGATTTAAAAGATGAACAAATATTATATTTTTCTGGATCATGTTTATTTATTAAAAGAAACGTTATTAATAATCTTGGCTTTTTTGATAAAGATTATTTTATGTTTGTTGAAGATTTAGATTTCTGTTGGAGAGCAAATATTGCTGGGTATAGATTAAAATTAGTTAAAGATGCTGAGTTTTTTCATGCTGGTGGAGCTAAAGTTGGAGAAAAAAAAGAAA
>JBBSWZ010000076.1:0-4239 GCA_038046025.1 Nanobdellota archaeon
AAATTATTTTCTAAATCTATTCGTTTAACATTAACTTCACATAACCCTTTTCAATTAAATCTTTCTTAGGTATCTTTAGTTTATCAATTGCAAAATCCATTACTCTGTCCCTTAATTGTGCTGGGTCATCTCCTTGAAGCTCAATTTCCACAAAACTCCCAAGATTTTCCACTTCATCATAATTAATCTCAAAATCTTGAAAAATAAACTTCTTACGATTTTTCTTTATTGTAACCAATTCTACAAAACCATTAGAAAGAAGTAGTTTTTTAAGAACTTCAGAATCAGCTATTTCATTTTCCCATTCTAGCCATGCAGAATCTTTCTCTAATAAGGAAGAACCTTTGAATGTTAAGATTGTTTTGTCATTAATATTCCTAATACGAATTATAAACCTTCTGTCTCTGTCTTCTTTAAATTTAAAATACACATCTGACTCATTATCCTCTGATATTAGTTTAGCACCTATTTCATTCAGTGTATCTTCAATTTTCTCAAAGGTTCTAAACCTTATTTCAACTTCTACCATTACCAACCCTTACATATCATCAAATTTTATTCTCCTAAAACCCAATGCAATCTTCCTTTTTACAGTTTGCGGTTTATCCAAAGGGGATATTCTTAATTCCAAATCAGGTCTGTATAAACAGGGCATCAATTTTCCATCTACACTCAAACGTAAATAGTCTCCCTCTCCGCATATATCCCGAGATTCACATCCATAACATTTAGGATGATATACTTTCGGTTTGTATGAAACAATACCTCTTTCTACCATCGAATGGCCATCTCCCTCAATAATTGCTTCTACTTTTTGGAAGGAAGCATATCTATCACTATCACCTATAATATCTAATATTTTTAGATTAATGTTTCTTTCTTGACAGTATAGGGCCATGTTCCTTACTTCTTCTAAATTGTCTGTATTTACAACCATATTCAAAGAGACTCCACTAAAACCACTAGATAACAACTCTTCCAGATTATTCAGGACTAGAGATAAATAGTCTCTTTTTGTAATCTCTTTATATCTTTCTCTTTGTAAAGAATGAATTGAAATAGCTATCTTATCTAAACCACCAGGACCATATAGATTTCTTGGTAATCTATTTAATCTTGTTCCATTAGTAGTTAAGCTTATTGTAGAACCAGGATTTTCTCTTTTTATTGTTCTGACAAAGTCTGCTAATTTAGGATGAAGAGTAGGCTCTCCTCCAGTAAAACCAATTCGTGTTTTTCCTAGTCCAAATGAAGCATTAATTGAGTTCAACATAACATTTTCATCTATTGTTCTACCTTCTACTAGGCTGCCCTCATTGTGACAAAAAAAACATCTCTCATTACAAAGATCTATAATTTGTATTCTTAAGTATCCAGGAAGGCTTACACTAGACTCAAATCCTTCAAGAATATCTTCCATTTCAGGTAAATTTGGTTTAACTATACCAATCTTAACAAATTGTTCAGACATTTTTGATGTGCTCCTTCTATTGATGTATGACTAGTATCAATATGTACAACATCTCTTCCCCTTATTGAAGAAAATTTTCTATTAACTGCCAACATGAAATCACTCCTTCTTTCTAGTTCTCTATCACTAGTTGGCCTTCTTTCCCTGATTCTTCCTTCTAGCACAGAAGGCTCAGCATTTAGAATGATTGTTACATCCGGTTTTATTATATCCAGGTTATCAATAATTCCTCTTAAGTTCTTTCTTGTTAACAACTCATGATAAATCAATAAAGAATGCGTATACCTATCAGAAACAACACCTGTAGATTTAAGCATTAAAGAAATATCCCTTGATGCATCACAAATGCCTGCAGTATAAAAAAAGAATCTTGACATAGGATCAGTGGTAGGCAAATCAAAATAATCTCTAATTCTTCTATATTCCTCAGGAGGGGTTTTATATGGAGTAAAGTCTAAACTTTCTGCCACTCTTTGAACGATTTCACTTTTTCCTGCTCCATCAGGTCCTTCTACAACTATAAATCTCGGTTCCATATAAATTTATTGGATATCAATTATTTTGTATATTCTATCTTTGCCACGATGTATGAAGGTAAAGACATCATCTTTCTTTAAACCCATCATAGCAGCACATAATGGTGCTTGCTGAGTAATTATTGTAACTTCTCCTTCTTCCGTTTCAATATATTCACCTCCCGCAGCAGGTAGCACAAAATAGGAATTAACCTTCTGAGCTGATTCATCCATTAGTTTAACAAGAGTTCCAATATCAACAGAATTTTGATTTTCAGGTAAATCAAACTGTTGCAAGGCAGATAGAGCATCATTTAGTTCAATTCTTCTAGCATTCATAGAATCAGCCAAATAACTGTACTCTTGCTTAGATGAATCATATCTTGACTCCATTCTTCCTGGTGCATCTATTGCAGATTGCCTCATTTTATCAGTAGCCTCTGTCATTCTCTCTAGTTCCTGGGAGGCATTTGAAATCAAAATACCAAGCAATGCTTTCTTTTCATATTTCATCCTGCATAGGATTGAAACAAAATATTTAAATATTGTTAAATACTTTATTTAACTTAACAAGGATTAATTAACAATATCTAATAAAATGACTGACAATTTTATGATACATCCTATCGATAGGAATACCTACGGTCTGCAAATAAAATCAAAAATTAAAAATCAAGAAAGGATAAATATTTTTACATCTTTTACATATATCACACCAAACTACTCTATTTTATTTACTCTAAATGAGCTAAAAAACCTGTTGAATTCTATAAATTATAGGCTTACTATTGTAGTTTGGGATATGAATATTGTAGCAAATCCTTATTTTAAGAGATTGTGTTCTTCAAATAAAGTGAATAATACTGAACAATTTATTAACCAGAAAATAGCAGAGTTGATGGGTATAGTTAACTCAGTAGGATTAAAAAAAGATAGTGTATTAGTCTACAAATCTTCAGATCTTTGGAAAAGATTAATTTCATATGATGAAGAAAATTTATTCCAATATTTCCTCTCAGTGTTAGCTAGATTACGGATAAAAGATTATGTTTCCAACAGGAAGGTTTCACATCTTGTCCAGATCCCATTGGATCTTTTTTTCTGTAATTATTTTCACAAATTATATCCAGAAGATGAATTGCATGAAATAGATTTAATCTTTTTTGGTTCGGATAGAAATAAATTATCTCTTTCAACAAGAGAACTAATGTTTGAGGAAGGATTGATAAACACCCAAAAACCAATATTTATTTTGCTGAAAAATTTCCCATATCTTATCTACAATTACAATATGCCGGATTGGGATATGAACAAAGATGAGATCAAAGAGATTTTAGTAAATTCCAAAATTTCAAAACCAGAGATATTCCAAACCCTTAGGTATATAGCTTCCTCTGTTAAGGACAAGATAAAAATCAAGAATGACAACATTGACATTGAAGTAGATTATGATCTCTTTTCGAAAAGATACTGTAATAAAAGCAGAGATTATTTATTAGGGTTCTTAGTAGAAAATTTATTTCTATATCTCCAAAGACATAAAAAGAGATTTATTGAGAATAAATATGTGTACGATGAAAGAGTGTTCAATATATCAAGTAGAAAAGAAGCAAAAGACATAGGAAGTGTATTGAGGAGTAGTATTGCTCTTGAAATCTTAATCCTAGCAAATGGTTCAAAAACAATAACACAAATGGCAAAAGAGCTAAAAAAATCTATCCCAACCATTAGTATGTATGCCAATAAACTAAAAAAAATGGGGTTTCTTAGAATTCTATCAAATAAAACTTTAAAACGAAATATTAAAGGAGTAAAAATAAATTTGGAGCAAAGCATTTAAGAAGAAACAATAAATAATAAAATAAAATGAAACTTATCTTATCAGGTGGAGGAAGTGCAGAACAAACCAAAGAAATTGATAAGTTTTTTGTTAGTTTGATCCATTATAATAAAAGATTACTATCTATACCCATAGCAGCTAAAAATAGATATACAACTGAAGAATGTCTCAATTGGTTAAAATCCTGTTTAAATCCCTTAGGTGTTAAAGATATAACCATATGGGATGATTTGTCTAATAAAAATTTTAATGACATTAAAGAGTTTGATGCCATTTACATAGGTGGTGGAAATACTTATAGTTTGTTAAAAGATTTAAGAGAAACTGGATTTATTAAAATTTTAAAAAAATATATAGAACAAGATGGTTTAGTCTATGGTGGAAGTGCAGGGGCAGTAATTCTAGGAAAAGAT
>JBBSWZ010000077.1:0-1538 GCA_038046025.1 Nanobdellota archaeon
GAAGATGAATTTGGATTACCTTCTAGACCGAAGAGGAAGTTTGGGATTTAAGCTTATAGGCAAATATTAAATTTATAATTATTAATAAATCTAATATTAAACAAGCTATACAATAAGCATGTAAAACAAATGCTTCTATTATTATTAAATAAATTGAGAATAATAAAGCTACTGCTGATAGATAGAAATAATATTTTATAGTTTTGATTTCTTTTTTTGGATTACTATAAACTATCCTTGATAAAGCAAATAATATAATAAAAAACACTATTCCTATAATTGAAACTGGTATTCCAAAATCTGGCGGGAATACTGAATAAATACTTTTATTTACTGTATTACATGAGAGAGTCTGATTTATATCACAGAGTCCAGGTGATGTTGAATAGTGGAGATAGATTAAGTAAATGGAGACAAGTATAGATAATGTTAAAATTAAGGAAATATAATTTAATAGTTTCTTAGATTGCATGAGGTTAGGGAAAGTTTTATATTTATAACCTTTTTTATAGAGTTATGCTTACTGTACCAATAGATCCTGTTCTTTTTAGTATAGGTAGTCTGGAAATAAGATATTATGGATTAGTATATGTCTTAGGTTTTCTTCTAATCTTATATGCTTTAAATAAAGCTAGAAAGAAAGGAGTTTTAGAAATAAAAGAAGGAAAAGAATATGATTTGGTTTTTTATTTGATGTTAGGAACTATACTAGGATCTAGATTGTTTCATGTTATAGGTAATTTTAGTTTTTATCTGAATAATCCTTTAAAAATGTTTTATTTATGGCAAGGGGGCATGGCTTTTCATGGTGGTTTAATTGGTATTTTAATAGCTGCTTATTTATTTTCTAAGAAAAATAATATTAATTTTTTAAGATTAGCAGATGTTTTGACTATACCTGCTATATTTGTTTTAGCTTTAGGAAGGATTATGAACTTTATTAATCAGGAATTAATTGGAACTTTAACGGACGTTCCTTGGTGCTTTAATTTTAGGAATTATGAAGGGTGCAGACATCCTGTTCAGTTATATGGTGCTTTTGGAAGGTTTTTCTTGTTTTTCTTTTTATTGAAATTAAGCAGAAAATATAAAGATGGGTTTGTTTTTTGGATTTTTGTATTATTAATGGGGGTTGGAAGATTTTTTGTTGATTTTTTAAGAGAGGATCCTAGGTTATTAGGATTAAGTTTTGGTCAGGGTTTTAGTTTAGTAATGATATTAATAGGCGGTTATGTTTTATTTAGATCTTATAGGGAGGATCTTAAGAATTTGTTTTCTAAAAAGGAAAAGAGTAATGATTAGAATAATTAAATTTATTATTAATGTGTTTAAGAACATTTTATGAGTGAAGTCTTGGAAGAACTGGTAAGGGAATAGGTTAATTAAATTGTCTTTTTCTGGATCAAGTAAGTATAAATCGTTGTTGAAGAGTAATTGATGGAAAGTATTATTGAAGAAATTTTCGAAATTTATTAGGTAGAAGATTAAAATTATTAATATTGAGATAATACTTGAAACTAGGAATGGTTTTTTTAGAT
>JBBSWZ010000077.1:1638-3667 GCA_038046025.1 Nanobdellota archaeon
TATTATAGACTAATAATCTAAAATTTAGAAGAAAGATGAATAATACTAGGATGATAATCAAGGCTATTTTCTTCATTTTTAATGAAATTATAAATTATAGTAAACTTTATATATTAAACGCTTTGTTCCTTTTCAGGGGGTTTTTTTATGGCTGAAAGAAGTGGATTAATACAAGTAAAAGGGGTTGAAAAGCAGAAAGTTGAAGAAAACATGGGAAATCCTATGAGTTTAAATGAGAATAATAAAGGTTCAGGTTTTTTAGGTAATATTAAATTTTGGCAAATTTCTAGTGTTATTTTATTGATATTATTTGTAATAGCTATAATATCTAATTTTATGGGGGGTATAACTGGTGCTGTCATTAGTTCTGATGATGCTACAAGTAAAGTTAAAGAATATGCTGATGTTCTTACTGGTGGTGGATTAGTTGGTGTTGGTGATGCTGTAAATGATGAGAGTGGATTGTATAAGATAGAGTTAACTGTTAGAGGAAATAGTGTAGATTCTTATATGACCAAGAATGGAAAATTGTTTTTTCCTGCTGCTGTTGATTTGGATAAATTTTTTGAACAAGTTGAAAGTTTAGGTGGTTTAGAAGATGTTACAGGACGAGTTCCTCAACAAGTTTCTGGCCCTATTGAGGTTAGTTTAGATGATGATCCTGTTTTAGGTGATGAAGATGCACCTATAGCTATAGTTGAATTTTCAGATTTTCAATGTCCTTTCTGTGCTAGTTTTAGAAGTAATACTTTTGATCAACTTAAGGAAGAATATATTGATACTGGGAGAGTTAAGTTAGTTTATAGGGACTTTCCACTAGATTCTATACATCCTGACGCTAGATTAGCTGCTGAGGCTAGTGAATGTGCTGATGATCAAGGAAAGTTCTGGGAATATCATGATATATTATTTAATAATCAAAGAAGTTTAAGTGTTGGTGACTTGAAAGCTTATGCAGATCAAGTGGGTTTAGATAATGCAGATTTTAATGAATGTTTAGATTCAAGAAAATATAAGGATGAGGTTGAAAAAGATTTCCAGGACGGTAATAGTTATGGTGTCAGTGGGACTCCTTTATTTTTTATTAATGGAATTGAGTTAAGCGGTGCACAACCATTTGCCAATTTTAAGAGAATAATTGAATCTGAATTGACTAAAGTTCAAGTTGATAATATAAAGGAAGAAGTTAATAAGATATTAGAGGAATAAATGAGTCAAAGAGCTAAACTTGGTAAATTAGAAATTGATTTGCAAGAATTAGCTGAATTTATTGCAGAAGCCAAAAGAAATACATATGCTGGTGATGGACATGAGGAAAGAGTTGTGGATGACTCAAGAATTTTAGTCTATCAAAAAGGAGATTTTCACTATACTGATAATTATGATGGTCATTTTCAAGCAGGAGGTAATGAAATAGTTAGATGGCAAAATCAGGATGGTCAAAGGATTTGGTATATGTCATATCTAGGTGGAATGAAGGGAGAGTTTTTTATTGATGACGGGTTAGTAGAAAAAGTATTCGATTTTCTAAAAAAAGTTTTAAAACAAGTAACTCCTCAAATGCCTTTTAGGGGCCCAGGATACTTTATAGAAGATGGTTTATTATACATATCAAGGACAGATGGAGATATTAGGAGATTTTCTGGAAAGGAACAGATTTTTCAAACATCTGATTCTGGAACTTCTCTTTATTTACCAGAGCTATTTTCTTATGATTATATAGGGGGATTGTTTATTCCAAAATGAAAAAAAGTGTTTGGATTACAGTTATAACCCTGGCTTTAGTTGTATTTGGTGCTTGGGGTATTACAGGATATGTAACCAAAGTAGGAGTAAGTCCTTCTTTTGTTGAATGTTTGGCTGAGAAGGGTGTTATTTTCGCAGGTGCTGAATGGTGCCCCCACTGTCAAGATCAAAAAACAATTTTTGGTAGGAAGGCTACTAAGGCTTTGTATGGTGAAAGTGTTTATGTTGAATGTCCTGAAAACCAGGAGTTATGTAAATCTAAAGGAGTAACTGGTTATCCTAC
>JBBSWZ010000078.1:0-12838 GCA_038046025.1 Nanobdellota archaeon
TGTAGACTCAGATTTTAGACGTAATACTTGTGAGGGTGGAGATCTTACTAAAGATAAACCGTTTAATTTGTGCCCACACTATAAAGTTTTGAGTGATTTTATACCTTCAGATTCATTAGGATTAAGACAACATTTTGTTCCTGTTGGATGTTCTATAGATGAAATGTGTCAAAATCTTTTGCAGATTGAGTAAATTTAAATATTTTTTTTGCTTCTTTTTCTAATTGTTTTACATTTTTATATCTTTGAGAGAAATGTGTTAAGATTAGTTGTTTTGCATTGGCTTTTTTTGCTATTAATGCTGCTTGCTCTGCTGTTAGATGTTGATATTCTTTTGCCTTATTTTTATAGTCATTAGCGAAAGTAGATTCAGAGATTAATAAATCTGCATTTTTAGCTATTTTAATACAGTTCGGATTGAATACAGTATCTGATAAGTAAGTTATTTTTTTTCCTGGAATTAAAATTGTTGCGTCTTTAGCCTTTATTTTTTTGCTTTTGTAAGTTATGTTTTTGCCTTTTTGTAATTCTCCTAATAATGGATGTTTAGTTAAATTAAATTTTTTTAAGTATTTTAGGTTCATTTTTCTTCTTGGTTTTTCTATTAAGGAGAATGCTAATGTTGGAGCTGAATGTTTTAAATAATAAGCCTCTAAGTAGAAGTCTTCATTTTCATAAAACTTGCCAGTAACTTCATGGACTTTGAATTTTATTTTGTCTTTTAATAAAAAAGAGTTCATTATTTTTCTAATGAATAGTTTTGAGTGTTTTGGACCATAAATTTCTAATGTTTTTTCATAGTTGTTCGCACCTAAAGTTTGAATTAATCCAGGAATTCCTAATATATGGTCTCCATGCCAATGTGATACCAGTAATCTAGTAATTTTATTTGGCGAGAAGTTTATTAAACGAAGTTGTCTTTGAGTATTTTCTCCACAATCTAGGAGAATGTTTTCTCTATTATAATTTATTAAAATACTTGGATGGTTACGTTCTTTTGTTGGAACCATTGCACTGGTTCCTAGGAAAGTTATTTTCATAAATATACTTCATAAAAAGCTTTTTAAATAGTTTTTTGTTTATAATTAGCATGTCTGAGAAAAAAATTAAAGGAGTTTTATTGAAAGATTCAGTAGTTTCTGATACTAAGGAAGCTAAGGATATCTATAGCCAGAGTAGGTTTGGTGAGCAAAAAGAGGATAAGATTGTTTATTCTTTGGTTGAGGCTATGTATTTATTAGAGAAAGGAAAAATGAACGTTGTTGATAATAAAAATAAGAAAGTGAATTTAGATGGGTTTAATAAAAGAGCCAGAAATATTGAGAAGAATTTTGGTGTTAGATATGCTGTTTTTAAGGATTTGAGAGGGAGAGGTTATATTGTTAAAACTGCTTTAAAGTTTGGAGCTGATTTTAGAGTTTATGATAGAGGGGTTAAACCTGGGGAAGATCATGCTAAATGGATTGTTTATCCAGTTCATGAAACTGAAGTGATGACTATGTATGAGTTTAGTGCTAAAAATAGAGTTGCTCATAGTACAAGAAAGAATTTGTTATTAGCTGTGGTTGATGCAGAACTTGATGTGACTTATTATCTTATCTCGTGGATCAAACCTTGACTTTCCAAATTGCTTTATTTTTAAAACCTGTTCTTTCTATGATATTATTATCTTCTAGAAAATTGAGATGACGATATAATCCTGTTACGGTAAATAACAAAATATTACATAATTCAAATGTAGATCTCGGTTTTTCTTTTAATAATCTGATGATTTCCTTTCTTGTATGTTCTAGGGGTCTCGTTCTAAGTGTTCTATTCCTCTCTTTAATCTTTATTCTAGTTTCTAATCTATTCTTCTTAATTGGATGATCAAAACCTATTTTTTCTTTAAATTTTTCTACCATCTTTTCACTTATATTTATTGTAAAAAATTGCTCTTGCTTTTTTGATATATTTGTAGTTCCTACACCTAATTCTCCTAATAAATTTTGTATTTGTTGAATTATCTTTTTACTTTTCATAGAAATACCTATGGTGGTGGATACATATCCTTCATCATCAAATAAAGCTCTAATAAAAACTGCTTTATTATGGTTGGATGTTTCAAATAGTAAGTGTGGTAATAAATTTGGTTTTGTAAAATTAACTTGAAAAATACATTTTAGAATTTCACTTAATACTCTTGGAAAATTCACTATTGGTGTGGTATTTGGTATTGTTTCATAGATGTGTTTTTTAATATCCTTACCAAAAACCGCTATCAAATCATTTTTAAATTGGCTTCTTAATTCTAAACAAGTATTAGCATAATACGGCACCTTTCTTTCACCTGCGAAGCCATCTCCTACCATATGTGCAACAATCCTATACATTTCTGGAGATTCAGTTATGGGTAGTTTAATCTTTATAGATATTCCACTCCAAACTCTAAAATATTCTATATTATCTTCTAATTCACTAATTAAATTATCATTGATTTCTGGTTTGAATCTTTTTAGAATATATAAAGGCATATATTGATCATAGATTCTACCCCCCTTCTTAAAATATTGTCTATGGTATGTTTTTATTCGCATTTGGGACATATTAAATTTACGTGCTGTGGGTCTCTTGCCACCAAATTTTTTAAATAGAAAATTGAATAGTTTATTGTTAAAGTCTTTATTGAATTTTATATAAATATTGTCTGGAAAATCCCAAATGTGCCAGATTTTCATATTTTACTTATTAAGATTCTTATCTTTATAAGCGCTACGCATGGTTGTCCGTTGGGTAGAAAATATATTTTGTAATATATAGGTTTATAGTAAGATTTAAAATACAAAATTAATTGTAAACCTTAATTCTGATGGTTTTTATAGTGTATTAATAGTTTAAAATAGAAATATTTATATACATATTTATACATACTAAATTTATGTATTTGAAAGAGACTGTTATTAAACTCAATAAAGAGTTAGGAGAAAAAGGAAGATTTGTAAATGAATCAGCTTTAGAGTTTGCAATATCAAAAAAATATGAGACTGATGATTGGTTAGAGCAACTAGCATATTTGGTAAGGGCTATTTTAATAGATCATGTGTTTGAAGATGGTAATAAAAGAACATCTTTGGCAGTAGTAATAGGAACTCTTGAGGGATTAAAATTAGGATATGATCCACAAAAACTAGAAGATAATTTAATAAAAATACTAAAAGAAAATATAACTGATATTAAAAAAATAAAGAGATTAATAAAAGATGTTATCAGATAAGGTAATGTTGGAAAAAGCTAGAAAGGCAATAAAAGAAAGGCCTGAGTTATTTGAGGCTATGTTAGAATTTGAAAGAACTGGTAAGTTACCTAAGTTAACTTATAAAAAAAGAGCTAATTTTACTATTGATGAGGATATTTTAAGGAAATTTAGAAATTATTGTAAGGACAAAGGGTATAATATGTCTGCTAAGATAGAACAAATGATGTTGGATTTAGTAAAAAGAAGTTCATAAATCTTTAAATAGTTAGTTTTTACCTCTAATTTAGTATGGTGGATTTAAGGGAGATTAAAGGAAAGATTATGAATATAGTTAGAATTGATGGGCCTGTTTTGCCAATACAAGTTTCTAGGAGATTAGGAAAAGATACTATCTTTGCTGGTGCTGTTTTAAGTGAATTAGTTAAAGAAAAGCAAGTTTTCATGAGTAGTGCAAAGGTAGGAGGGAGTTCTTTGTATTATATTAAAGGACAGGAAAATAAATTGGATATTTTGTATAATCATTTGCCAGGTAAAGAGAAGGAAGCTTATGAATTATTAAGGACTAAGCAAGTTTTGAAAAATACAGAATGTGAGCCAGGAATTAGAGTTGCTTTGAGGAGTATTAGGGATTTTGCGATAAATTTCGAAATTAATAATGAATCATATTGGAGATGGCATTTGACTCCTGAAGAAGAGGCTAAAAACTTAATTAAACCTATGAAGATTAAAGAAGAGATAAATATTGTTAAGATCCCTGAAGAGATTAAAAAAGGGTTTATTGATAAAGGTGATGAATTTTTAAATAGTGTAAACAATTATTTCAAAAGTAAAAACATTGAAGTTTTTGAGAATAGGGTTATAAGAAAAGAAAGAGAGATTGATGGAATAGTTAGGATAAGATCTGAATTAGGTGACTTGAATTTTTATTTCATAGCTAAGAATAAAAAAAAGATAAATGAAGCTGATTTGAGCTTAGCTAATGATAAGGGCAGGAAGAATAAGATGCAAGTTCTTTTTTTAACTAGTGGTGAATTGAGTAAGAAAAGCCAGAAATATTTGGAAGATAACCTGAAAGGTAGCGTTATTGTTAGAAAACTAGATAACTGAAAAGATTAATTGATTTTTACCTACTTATTTCCAAGATTTAAACAATCTTTAATATTTTTATTGCATTATTAACTAATTCTTCTACTAATTCCAAATTTATGTTTTTATATCCCTTTGAGATTCTTAAGAGTAACTCAGACCTAACTTTGGCTCTTGTCTTATTTTTAATATGTCCTATATCTTTTGCTGGCAAGGGAGAGCTTACTGGATTAATCCTTTCTCTATATTTTTTAGCTAGATTAAGACTTATCATTAACTCTTTATTATATCTGGCTGATATACTTTCATCTTCTATGGCTTTTTCTAATATTTCATGAACTATCGAGTTGGATAGGTTTCCTATAAGCAAATCAATTAATTTTTTTCTATTTTGAGGCATTTTTCATTATTTTATCAAATAATTGTTTATAGATTGTTTTATACCTTTTTAAGAATTTATTTTTCTCTAATAAATTTTGTTTTATTTGATCAATACTTTCCAGATCAAATGTTTTAATAATCTCTTTATCCACTTTTTCTTTATTAATTTCTTTATTTTGAAGAAACAGAGCAATAGCAATTAGATTTCTCATTAAGTAATATTTTTCATTTCCACTTAAAAAATCAAAATTATCGATTAAAATTTTACTCTTTAGGAGATGCAGATCCAAGATTTTATAATTAATTTTATTTTTAGTTTTATAAATAAACCTTTTTTTGGCAATACACTTACTTAGTAACATTTTATACAATGGGTCTGTTTGTAAACCATTAATCAAAGCCTTATTATCTAATTGGATAATATGTGTTTTAATTCCTAGTTCTTTTTCTATTATTCTTTGAATCTGGTTTATGTCTAATTTATTTTCGTTTATGATTATGATATCAATATCATTAAAATTAAATCCTTTATCTAGAAAGGATCCACTTATTATTATATTCTGGTTTGTGAATTGGTCTATAGCTTCTATTATTTTACTGGCTATATCCATCTTTATTGGCTCTATCTGCTTTACATTGTATAAGTTTAGTTTCTTAGTTTGTGACTTTGTTTCTAT
Source organism: Nanobdellota archaeon (assembly GCA_038046025.1). Taxonomy (GTDB): domain Archaea; phylum Nanobdellota; class Nanobdellia; order SCGC-AAA011-G17; family JACPIM01; genus JACPIM01. Next base: position 5,380 of record JBBSWZ010000078.1, read on the forward strand.
TGGCTTTATAATTACATAGCTCCCAGTAGTCAATCCTGGCCTATTCTTCGGGATATATACTTGATCCATCTTAGTCCCCTTGCTAATCCTAGCTATTAGTTCCATATTACGTAATATTACGTGATAATATATAAGGTTTTTGGTTTGATTTATTTAAATATATGGAGATTCTTAGAGAATAATAGATAACTGAAAAGATTAATTTGCTTTATTATCCTTAGGGAACTCTAAATTTTGTATTTTAATCTTTAATCCCTTTATACTTACATTATACGTATTTAACCTTGTTTTATTTATAAATATAACCTACATAATACGTAATATTGGAAAGATTTATATAATATTTAACTTACATTAAACGTATTTTATGGGTAGGAAACCTCAAGAAAAGAGTAGAGAGAGTAATCTAAATACTTCTGAAGATCTTAAAAAAGCTGCTTTCTTGTTAAGGAAACTAACTGATAAAGACATTAAAAAACTTGAAAGCGTAAAAGAGGTTCTTAGCCCTATATTAGAGAAATATGATGCTATCAGTGATTTGTTTACAAGTTTAGAATCTAAAGAGATTAAAGTTCCTATCTCTATCTTTGTTTCAGAGCTTACAATATTAGAATCTGTAGTTAAATACCTTAAAGATAAAAAAGAGTATTCTTTGTCAAATATTGCTTCATTATTAAAAAGAGATCAAAGAAACATATGGCATGCTTATGATAATGCTAAGAAAAAGTATCCTACTCACCTAAAGACTAAGACTTCTGAGATTTTTATCCCTGTTTCTATATTTGAAAACAGGAATTTGTCTGCCTTTGAATCATTGGTTTCCTACCTAAAGGCGGACCTGAATCTTAGATTTAGCGAGATTGCATCTTTGCTTGAGAAAGATGCCAGAACAATTTGGACAGTTTGGAGTAGAGCTAGAAAGAAGAATGCAAGATAGAAGACTGAAGGAATATAGGAATAAGAGAAATGAAATACTTAGAGGGATCAGTAATTGTGAGAGTAATTTACTAGAAATTAAGAAAGAAATTAATAAAGTTCAGAAAGATTACGAAGAAAATAGGATTACTTATGAAGAGTATTTACAGAGAATTACTGGGAAGTATAATGGAAGAACGTTAAGTCAGTGGGAAGATTACAAAGAGAGTTTACATAGATTGCATGAGGAGCATACTGCAAGTTATCATAGAGAGACTTCTTTAATATTGCCATTTGTGTTTATTGTATTGTTTGGTTTAGGATTATTATTTTTGGGAAGTAGTATGCAGGGATTAGTTGGAATAACAGGAGAAGTTGCCAGTGATATTTATAGCTTTGGTGTACCTGAAGAAACTATGGAAACAACTACAAGTACGACAACTACAACTATTGAGAGCGATCAACTTACGACTATAGGGCAAGATAATAAGGCTGAGATAATCACTAAGACAAGTGATGAAGTATTCGGTATTCAAGCGCCAGCTAAAATAATTGATGATTCATTTAGCTGTAATCCAAGCACTATTGAGATAGGAGAATTTACTAATTGCACTGGTCAATATGACGACTCTGGTGATTCTTTCACTACAGTATGTGACCTTTATCTTAATGCTGGATCATTTTTGACAAATTCTTGTGGCAGTAACAATCTGAAAGTAGTTGCCGTTGATGTTAGTTTAGCTAATTCAGCTAATTGTGTTGACAATAATAATGGGAGCACTTCATGTACTAATTGGCCAAATACAGCAGATAATCAGGTTATTAATTGGACAATTGAGGGTTGTTCTTCAACCGCTGGCGTTTCAGTTAGTACCATAACAGGATGCTCTAGCACATTAAATAGTTTAGCTACTGTTGTTGTGGCAACCACAACAACTAGTACCACTTCAACCACAAGTACAACTACAACATTAACAAAATCATATTTCCCATTATATTTAACTAACAGCACAGGCGTTGCAATACTTAATGATAATCTTACAGCAGAAACAAATGAAACAATAAACATTACATCAAGTGAATTAACTCCTGCTGATGCGAATGTAACCTTATTTATTACTGGTTATGATGGGGTTAATAGTTCGTACAATTACTCCAGTTCGTTTATAGAAAACTTTACTACATTCTGGACTATAGGTGACTTCCTAATTAATGTATCGTGGGAAGGCAATTTAAGCCATGATTATAACTCAACTGCGTTCTATGTTACAGTATTATCCACCACAACCACATCAACCACTACTACTACTACTACTACAACTACAACATTAACAAAATCATATTTCCCATTATATTTAACTAACAGCACAGGCGTTGCAATACTTAATGATAATCTTACAGCAGAAACAAATGAAACAATAAACATTACATCAAGTGAATTAACTCCTGCTGATGCGAATGTAACCTTATTTATAGATGATTATTCACTAACTTTCTTCAATGCCAATTACTCAATGAGCTATCTAGAAAACTTCACTAATTTCTGGAAGGAAGGAAGCTATAGAATTAATATAAGTTGGGAAGGTAACTTAAGTCATGATTATAATTCTACAACTTTTTATGTAGAGGTAATTACTACAACAACAACTACAACATCAACCACAAGTACAACACTTGCTATATTAACAAATGCTTATTTCCCTCTATACTTAAATGAAAGCTTTAATAGTAATATAACTACCCAGATTAATGAATCAATTAATATTACATCTTCGGGATTAACTCCAGAAGATGCCAATATCACATTATTTGTAGATGGTGCTAATTATAATATTAGTCAGGGCTTCCTAGAGAACTTTACTACACTCGTAACAAGTGGTTCATTCCTTGTAAATGTTACATGGGAAGGTAATTCTTCATATAATGGAAATTCAACTGCTTTTTATGTAGATGTATCTCCTAATGTTGCGCCAGTGATAGAGGAGTTGGCTATTATAGATACGCAAACAATAACAGAACAAGGGCAGACCTTTGTTACTTTCCACTTTAATGTTTCTGATGCAAACGGTCTTGGAAATATAGACAGTGGTAGCGCTAAGGCTCAGTTTAATAGTTCAGATTCTAGTGAACTTAGAGTTAATGAGAGTTGTAATCAATATGAAATCAATTCTACTGTAATGATGTTTGAATGTATAGTGGATATATGGTATTGGGATGCTGGTCCTTTAGGTTATAATGTAAGTATTGAGGATAATCTTAGCGCCTATACCGAGGATACTGATCAGACCTTTACTATTGCACAAACAAAAGCTATGGATATGAATCCTACTGCATTAACATTCCCTACAGTAACATTAGGGGCTACTGATCAGGCTTCAAGTAATGATCCTATTGAAATTAATAATTCAGGTAATGTTGTTATAGCTGCTGGTAATATGAATATAACTGCTTTTGATTTACATGGATTAACTACATTAACTGAATCTATTGATGCAAGTAACTTTACTGTTAATAATACTGATAGCTGTGCAGGCTCAACTGGTGGTATTTTAATGCAAAATAATACTAAGACTATATTAACACCAAATTCTATGGATGCTGGTAATGTTTCTGCTGGTGGAACTGTAAATACTACTCTATATTTCTGTTTATTCAGTGTACCTAGTAGTGGTATATCAGGACAGGTTTATGATACCTCAGGTACTCAAAATTGGGAGATAGGTGTCTTCTAGTTTTAGCAAAATTTATAAATAACTTAGTGTAATCTTCTTTAGTATGGGTGATCTTGAAAAGAGGTATTTGGTGATTTTTATGTTTATAATTTTATTTATTCCTTTAGCTCATGCTGGTGTATTTGACAAATTTATGAATGCTTGGGAGAGTATAACTGGTTATGGTGCAACTGATACAACTTCCCTTTCTGTTACGATAAATAGAGTGCCGGTAATATTTAATTTAACTTCCATTGGTCAACAGACAATAACAGAACAAGGACAGACTTTTGTTACTTTTTATTTTGATGTTTCTGATTTAGATGGTTCAGAAAATATAAATGGCTCTAGTGCTAAAGCTCAGTTTAATAGTTCAGATAGTACCGATATTAGGGTTAATGAGAGTTGTAGTTATTTAGGGGCTTATAATACTACTTCTGGACAATTTGAGTGTATAGTAGATATTTTTTATTTTGATAAAGGTCCGATGGGATATAATGTTAGTGTACAGGATAACTCAAGTAGTTATGTGGAAGATACTGATCAGACGTTTACTATAGCACAAACAAAAGCTATGGATATGAATCCTACTGCATTAACATTCCCTACAGTAACATTAGGGGCTACTGATCAGGCTTCAAGTAATGATCCTATTGAAATTAATAATTCAGGTAATGTTGTTATAGCTGCTGGTAATATGAATATAACTGCTTTTGATTTACATGGATTAACTACATTAACTGAATCTATTGATGCAAGTAACTTTACTGTTAATAATACTGATAGCTGTGCAGGCTCAACTGGTGGTATTTTAATGCAAAATAATACTAAGACTATATTAACACCAAATTCTATGGATGCTGGTAATGTTTCTGCTGGTGGAACTGTAAATACTACTCTATATTTCTGTTTATTCAGTGTACCTAGTAGTGGTATATCAGGACAGGTTTATGATACCTCAGCAACTTCAGCATGGGAGATAGCTGTATTTTAAAATGATAAACTATAAAATTTTAATAACAAGCATGTTTTTTTTAATACTTTTAAGTATGAATGTAAGTGCTTTTGCTATTACTTCTTATTATTGGGATCAGAAACCATTATATTTAGAGCCAGGACAAACTGTTGAAGTTCAAGCTTTTGGATTACAAAATATGATTGGAGGGGAGGATATAACTGTAAAAGTTACTCCTGGTGCTGGTCAAGAAATAGCTGAAATAACAGATGGTTCATTAATTTATAAAGTCCCTTTTGGAAGAAAGGATATTTATGTAAATATGAGAGTAAGTATTCCAGAAGATACAAAAACTGGGACAGAGTATGATATTGGAGCTTCTTTTTCTAAGTTAACTGAAAATGAAGGTAGAATGATTCAATTAACAACTAGGATAGATAATTCTATAAAAATTATTGTTGGTAAACCACCTGAGGAGATAAAAAAAGGAGTTGGTGAGAAGGAAGTTTTAGGTGAAGGAATGTTAATTACTATGTTAGTGTTAATAATTGTAATAGTAGCTGTACTTATCTACTATTTTGGAATTGTTAAAGGTAAAAAAATATTTTTAAAAAGAAGATGAATGGTTGTGATAAAAAAAATTGGATTGATAGTATTGATTTTGATTTCTTTTTTGATTTTTATTAATATTATAGAAGAACCCAGTATTATTTCTAAATTTATTTTTACTATGAAAGGTATTACTGATACTGTTAGTTTAAGTATTACTGTTGATGCAGGGGTTGCACCTAATGTAACTATATATGAACCAAAAAGTAGAGTTTATGGTTTTGGAAAAAATATGTGGTTAAGTTATAATGTTGTTGATGATGGAGCTGTTAGTAATATTTGGTTTAATTTAAATAATGGAAGTAATATCAGTTTGGATACTAGTAGTAATAATTTTTATTTTAATGTTTCAGAGGGTAATCATACTCTTTATATGTTCGCTAATGATACTCAAAGTAATTTAAATGATGCTGTATTTGTAAATTTTACTTTAAGTAAATATGATATCATAAACTATGAGATTAATGATAGTGGTGTTATTACTTTTTTTGATGATCCAACAGTTAGTGAGTATTTTAGGAGAATTGAAGGATTAAATTCTAGTTGGACTATTAATATTACAATACATGGGAATAATACACCAGAGGATTTTGTTAGACCTACTAATGTTGGAGAAGAGCTCCTCTATTTTGAATTATTTGCTAATACTTATGATGATACTAGTGGGAGTTATGATTTTTATTTTAATCTAAGTAAAGCTACTTTAGCTGAGGTTTCTTCTAGTAATATTAGGGCTTATTATTATGCTGGTAATTGGAATGAACTAAGTACCTCTGTTGAAGATGAAACTGGCGATCCTATTTCTTTCAAAGCTGTTTTGACACATTTGTCTCAATTTATGATTGGTGAGAAAGGTTCTAGTGGGGGTACTAGCAGTCCTGCTTCTGCAACTGGAACATCGAAAGGAGATAGAGAAAAAGGACAAGAAGAGAGTATTCCTGAAGAACCAGGAGTTATAGAACCAAAACCACCTGAAATTGTTGATGATGTGATTTCTGATGAAGGAGATGATTTTGTGATACCAAAATTTGAGCCTGTTGAAAAATTGTCTTGGTTTAGAAGCTTATTTACCTGGTTAGGTTTAGTTGCCTTCTTATTAATTGTGATATATCTTTATCAATATCGTGATAAAATGAAAAAACAAGGCTTAGTAAAAAAAATATTTTTAAATTTAAGAAAAATTGAATCTGGTAAACATTTGGCTTTGTTAGTTATGTTATTTCTAGGTGTTTTATATGCATTAAGCTCTTACTCTGGTATTACAGGAGCTGTTGTGGGTAATCTAGGAAGAAATGGGAATGAATTACAGGTAATAACTTTTATTATGATTATTCTAGCATTTATTTATTTTTTTATTAAAAAAGATTAAGAGACTATATCTTTAACCTCTTCAGTGTAGAAATATTTAGGAAATGACCAAGATTTTTTTTCTTCATTAATGACTGCTCTAACGCGCCAATAGTATTTTTTATCTATATCTAAAGCAGCATTTAATAAATAACTACTATATTGCGTATTCTGGTGATATGTTGGATTTTCGAAATCTCTTGTTTCTGCTATTTGGACTTCATATGAAGAAGCTTCTTCTACTTCATTCCACTTTAAATTTATTTGGTTGTATGGTATTTTATCCCCGTTTTCAGGTAAAACTATAATTGGCTTATTAAATACTTCTTCTTGAATGACATTTGATATTAGATATAAAGCATAGACTATTAGGATTAGATATAATGGCCATATTCTTTTTAATCTAGTGTTTTTTTTCATATTTAAAATAATAAATAATTAAAGCTAATAGTGTTGCTAAAGTTAATAATAATCCCAGTTGATAATTATTTGGTCCTTTAAATTTAAATTCTATTTTATGTTCGCCTTCTGGTACTAGAATAGTATTAAATCCTGGGCTTATGTAATATGTTTTTGTTTTTTTACCATCTATCTTGGCTTGCCAACCTCTATAATATGTTTTTTTCAAATATAGAAATTTTGATTTATCTGTTTTTATTGTTGCTGAGTTTATGTTATATCTTGCTTCTAACTCTTGTATTTCTGAATTGCCCTCTATTGATATAGAAGTTAAATTTTCAACATTGATTATTATTTCTGTTTCTAATTCTGGTATTTCTTTATGAGAGTATATTTTTCCACCTTTATTTATATATCCCTTTAATTTATCTATGTCTCTGTTATCATATGTTAAAAGTAGTATTGATGGGAAAGTTTCCGGATCAAAATCTTTTATATTATCTGATTTTATTAAGTAAAAGAA
>JBBSWZ010000078.1:12938-17634 GCA_038046025.1 Nanobdellota archaeon
GGAAAGTTTCCGGATCAAAATCTTTTATATTATCTGATTTTATTAAGTAAAAGAAATTGTCAGGATTTTTTGAGTCCCTATATAAGGCAGTCCATTTGACTAATAAATTATACCATTCTACTTTGTTTGCAAGAACTAATATTGGTTTTTGGTTTACAAATTCGAAATAATTAAAATTTCCATTTACCTTGTAAAGGTAAAAATTATTGTTTTCTTTTAGTAATTCTGAATTTTGTTCTATTTCTGTTCTATTGAATTTATCATTTTTAAAAGAGAAGATATAATGTACATTATTTAATTTTTGTAGGTTATAGTTGCAACATAAAATAAATCTATAATCATGTAACATAAAACGATTTATTCCCCCATATAATGTAACATAGGCTCCATTTATAATATCACTTCTGTCTACTAAAATTGGATAAATTGTCGTATAAAAAAATTCAAAACTATTTACAGGATTTGCGTAAGATCTCCCCGGATCTTTTTGATCTCTTAGAACTTCTACTACTTCTTTTAATTCATTATTAATACCATAATTTTCACTTGGGAATATAATCCTTCCTTGATCATCTAAATTTAAGGCTTCTCTATCAATTTGTATTTTGGCGACATTATAGCGGTCAATCAAAATAGTACTAAAAACTATTGATGTGATTAAAAAAAAGATTATGAAGTAGATGATTGTTTTTAGTTTGAAGTATTTTGATATTAATTTAATTATAGAATTTATTAAGAAAAATAATCCAACTGCTGCTAATGCAATTGCGAAAAATTCTAAAGTTGAAATCCCATGTAAGAAAGTATAGTTTTTGTAAAGAGGGATTAGCCTAAATAAAGGGATGTCATCGAAGCTTAACATGAATAAAAATGAAAATAAGAAACCTAGAGATAAAAAAGCATATTTTAATTGTTTTATCCTTATGATGGAGATTATTAATCCAATTAGAATGAATAAAGTGAAAAAGGGTAATCTGCTTGAATTGGTATTGTTCCATTTATAAGAGCTTGCTTCACCTCTTTGTTCTCCTCTATCAAACATTGCACCTGAGAAAAGATTATAAATTCCGTCTGATGTGGTGAACATTCTTACCTCGAAGACGTCTCGGTCAGTGGGACTAAAGACTCCAGGTTTTTCTAGTTCTGTTGAGGAAATAAAAGGTATTACATATAACGATGTTAATAATCCTGATGCGATTAGGATGATTATTATTTTTGTTAGACGAGGGTATATTTTTTTTATTGGTTGGCATAGAAGTTTGATTAGAAAGTATATTCCAATTACTAAAATTAAAGCATAAGCTATGTATGGGTGGGCTAAATAAACTAAAGCTATTAAAACTGAAGGCCAGATTATTGTTTTTTTATCTTCTATTGCAGAATGAAGTTTTCCTAATGCAAATGGTGAAAGTAAAATAGCTATTGATTGTTTTAGTAATCCGAAGTTAAAATAAGCGTGAATTGTATGGCCTTGTGTGCTTATTGGTGCTATTGTGAATAAAGCTGCTAATCCAGAAGTTAAATAATCAAATTTGAATTTTCTCATGAAATAGAAGATAGCTACTGGATATAATACCATGGATAAAACTAAAGTTAATTTATGTAAAAAAATTAATGAAAAAATTTTGAATGTTAGTAAATGTAATAAAACTGGAACAAAATATGATAAGGGAGGTCTAAAAATGAATAATGGAGTTCCTAAACCATAAATCTCTGACCAACTAAATATTGTGTGTTCATTTGTTAATATTTTTTCTAATTCATATTCGTAAGCAATATGTATTATGTCATCTCCTGCTCTATTAAGCCCAGGTTGTAATACAGATGACGTGATTATGAAAATGAAAACTATTGAGAATAATAATAGAAAATAAGATATGTATCTTTTATGTTTTTGGTTTATTTTCATTATCTCCCCATTGATCTTCTAATTATTGGACCTATAAGGTTTGCTACTAATTGTGGTGTTTTTTTCCATATTTTAATTGATGATTTTAATTTGTCTGATCTTGGATCTATAATAAGATTTTTATTGAAAAACTTATATTTCCATTCTCTTGATATCTGTTTTCCATTAAATCTCTTTTTAAATTCAAAATTTCCCGAATCTGGTCTTGAGACTCCTAAATCGAGGATATTAACTTTATTATGATTTTCTTGAATAAAGTTCCAAATGGTGAGGGTGACTGGATTTAAGTTTCTGTATTTTGGATGTGAAACCCCAAACAACCAACGAGCTATTTTGTTATCAATTAGGAAAATAGAACCACCTACGTAATGGTTTTGATACTTTACTAAATAGGCTATGAAATCAGAAGGATATAATTCTAGAAATATACTTCTGAATAATTTAAATGATAGGGGAGGAGTGCCTAATATATGCATATTTTTCTGATAAATGGAGTAGAAAATTTTTAGTTTTTGTATAGAATGTATTTTTTCAATTGTTAAATTGTCTCTTTTTGTTTTAATAATAGCATTTCTAATGTTTTTACTGAAATTACTAAGTATTTCTTTTTCTGGCCTTGTTAAGTCAATTTGAAAAGTATAATATTCCCACGGTTTTTTATAATCAGCTTTAATTCTAAGGTTATGAATCTCAACTTGATCAATATTTAGTGATTTATGGTTTTTGTTTATTTCATTTAATATTATGTTTATTGCTTCTTTATTCCCTAATGGTCCTGCTTTATCTCCATGAGGTACTGAGACTAGTTTGTTACCGAAAAACTTACTTTTTACTAGGAATGTTGGTAATATAGCTGTGATATTTTTATCTTGCGTATAGAAATAATATGGTTTATACTTATGTGTTTTTTCAATTATATTCTTATATCTGAAAGTTTGATATATTGTTCCTTTGTTGTTTTTTATAAAATTATCCCATTCTTTATGATCTTTTCCTGTTGCAATTTTTACTTTGGAGCTTTTAAATTCTGGTTTTTTATCAAAGAATAAAGGGATTCCGAATATTCCAGGAATGAGGTGTAATGTGAAATGTGTTAATGAAGCTAGCAAGGCTAAAGTTGTGTTTATATTTATTAATCCAAAGAGGTAGATTACTACTGCTTCTTTACTGCCTAAACCTGAAAAAGTAAATGGAAAAAGTCTGGCTAATGTTATTAAAGGAGCTATGGTAAAAATATAAAGAGGATTGATCTCAATTGAGAACATTTTACATATCAGGTAAAAGCCAAGATAATTTATTGCCCATGCAAATATTGAGAGAATGAATAATTGAATTTTTAAACTATTTTTTATAGAGAAGGAGGAAATTAATTTGGTCTTACTTAATTCTATATTTGATGTAAATTTGACAATTTTATTAAATATACCCCATGGTATTAGATTGGGATTTAGTATTAGTATGGATATAATAATGATGAGAACCAAGAAGATAATTGTATAGTATAGACTAAATATCCATGAAAAAAGTATTCCTAGTATGAAAATAGAGGTCATTGCCATTAATAAATCTATAATACTAGATGATAACATCTCCTCTTTTAAACCAGTTCTTCTATAACCGAAATAAGACCTTCCGATGCCTCCTGTTGCTGAAGGTAAGAATGTGTTGAGAGCAATTGTGATCAGATTTAAGTAGAATGCTTCTTTGAAAGAGATTTTTTTTGAATCTTTATTGACTATTTTCTTAAAAATATATGCTCTCAAGAGAAGGAATAAAAATAATAATATTATTATTGGGATTAGGTATAGTAGTTTTGCTAATTTTAAATTTTGTATTAAAAATTCTATATCAATGAATCTTATTAAAATAACTAGTATTATGATAGATACCATTACTTTGATTACATTACTGTAAATTTTCATGTTGTTGCTCTTTACTTTCTTGTTTTTTCTGTTTTTTAAACTCTATTAGTGTTATAGAAATTAAGAAAATTATCACTATGGATGTTGCGATAATTATAGTGGCTTTAGATTTTAGTGAAGGTTTTTCTTCTATTATTCTTATGGAACTTCTTAATAGGTTTGAGAAATGTTTATTATCTTCTTCATATTCTATTATTGCAAAGATAGCATAATTGCTTCCTGGCAGGGCACTGAATCTTTCTACATCAAATTCATATTGTTTTTTTGATTGAGGAGGAAATGATTCGTAAATTGTTTCTTTATCAATTGTTAACTCTTTAGGAAGATATAATTTGATTCTGATTGCTTTTGGTTTATTATCTTGATTTATTATCTCCATATTTAATTTTCCTTTACCTGATAGCTCTAATTCATTTAGTGTTCCGTGGACTTTTGGTACTGTTTCTTCTTGGATCGTTAAAAAAGAGGGTGATACTGAGGAAAAAGCGTAGCTGTTCATATCCGAGTATTTTGTTCTAAGAATTAGAGGGTATTTTCCTGGTGCTGTTACTAGTGTTTCTATTGGAATTGTTATAGTGTTTGAAGAACTTGGAGACATTGAATATATTAAATTACCTAGGAATTGGTTATCATTAAATTCTAATATTGGTTGTATGCTCTGAGCTGTTTCATCTCCATTATTTGTTATATGTAATGAAATATTTGTTTGGTGTTGTGTTACCTCATTTATTGTTATTTGTGAGGCTAAACTAATGAAAGTTGCACTTGCCAAGCTAATTGAGAGTAGGAATATTGCTAAATGACCCAATAGCTTAAGCATCTAATGGAAGATGAAGCATATTTTTATATGTTTTTTGGTTCATCC
>JBBSWZ010000079.1:0-1256 GCA_038046025.1 Nanobdellota archaeon
CTAGGCCAGTATCTATTTTTGAATGATGTCCAGGTTGCATAGTCATTGTCTTGAATTACTGGATATTCTATTTTATTATCTTCAATAGCCATCTTTACGTTATCATATTTTTTTTCAAATTCAAACTCGGGAGTATGAACCCCAATTATAACTAAACCTTTATCTTTATATTTGGAATACCATTCTTTTATATGGGGTAAAGTTCTTAAGCAATTTATACAAGAATAAGTCCAGAAGTCAATTAAAACTACCTTTCCCTTTAGATCTGAAATTTTTAATCCTTCTTCTGTGTTTAAGTAACCAGAAATTCCAACTAGTTCTGGAGCTTTTGGATATTTTCCATCCTTGAGTTCTGTATTTTTATTTGTTTGGATATCTGGTCTCATTTTTTCAAAATAAACTATTGCAGAGATTATTATAATTAATGCAATTAATAAATAAATTTTATTTTTGTGGCTCTTCATTTTTTTTAATTACTGTTGAGGCTAGGTATGTTAAAAATGCTGGGAGTAAAGGTAAAACACAAGGACTTAGGAATGAAACTATTCCTGCTAAAAAAGCAATTCCGATATTTAATGTTGCTCCTGCTCCAAAGCTTCCAAGTTCTAAAGAAGAGAGGAAACTAGTTGCAAATGCTAAGTTTGCAACTCTAGCTAGTTGATTTGTGAAAACTAAAATACCTAAAACAATTAAAACTAATCCAAATAGATAATTAAGGTATTTTAACCAAGACCCTGCTTTTTGAATAAATGTTTGTGCTTGATTTGTGAATAGACCTACTAATAGAAAAGGGATTCCTAAACCTAGAGAATAGGATAATAATAAGAAGAATGCGCTAGTTGGTTGTGTAATGGCTAGAGTTAAAACTGCTCCGAGGACGGCTCCAACACAAGGAGTCCATCCAACTGCGAATGCTGAACCAAAAACAAAAGAAGTTAAATAAGAGGAATTAAATTTTTGTTTTACATGAAATTTATGTTCTCTTTCTAGATATTTTATTTTAATTAGTCCAAGTAAGAATAAACCAAATAAGATAATTATAGCTCCTCCTATTCTTCCTAACCATATTTGAACTTGGAATGAAATGTTTGATAAAACGCTTTGTAATAATACACCTACTAATGAAAATATTATAGAAAAACCTAAGACAAAAAAGATACTATTTATGAAAATTCCCCATTGTTTTTTTACCACTAGAGAGCCTCTTTACAGTTTTCGCATATGTAAATGTTTTCTTTCATTTTAGAGTTAATAAA